>JANYJV010000148.1 GCA_025361725.1 Acidimicrobiia bacterium
TGACGTGCTGCCCAGCAGCACGTCAGGACGCCAAAACGAGAATTTGATGCTGGCTACAGGCGTTCGACGATCATCGCCATACCCTGACCGCCACCCACACACATGGTCTCGAGGCCGTACCGCCCGCCACCGTCTTCGAGACCATTGAGCAACGTGGTCATGATGCGGGCGCCGGTGCTGCCGAACGGATGACCGAGCGCGATGCCGCCGCCATGAATGTTCAACTTCTCCATCGGGATGTTCAGGTGCTTGGCCGACGGGATGACCTGAGCCGCGAAGGCCTCGTTGATCTCGACGAGGTCGATGTCGTCCATGGTCAGCCCGGCGCGAACCAGCGCCTGACGGGACGCGCCGATCGGGCCGAGGCCCATGATCTCGGGGTTCAGTCCTGAGACCCCGCTCGACACGATGCGCGCCAACGGCGTGAGACCCAACTCCTTGGCCCGCGTGTCACTCATGACGATGACCGCCGCGGCACCGTCGTTCAACGGACACGCGTTGCCGGCAGTGACCGACCCGTCGGGACGGAACACCGGCTTGAGCTGTGCGAGCTTCTCGGCAGTCGTGCCGTCACGCGGACCGTCGTCCTTCGAGATCACGGTGCCGTCGGGCAGGGTGACCGGCGTGATCTCGCGCTCGAAGAACCCGTTGGTCTGAGACTCGACCGCACGCTGTTGTGAACGCGCCGCAAACTCGTCCATCTCTTCACGCGTGACGCCCTCGGCCTGCACCACGTTCTCTGCGGTCTGACCCATCGCGATGTAGAGGTCGGCGAGACCGGGCGACGGTGTCCACGTGGGTGCGCCACCGGTCTCACGTGACTTGGAGTGCGCACGCGCGTCGGCGAACAACTCGTTGACGGTGCCGGGGTTGCCGTCCGAGCGACCCTTGTCGAACCGGCTGACACACTCGACGCCGGCGGCGATGAAGACGTCGCCCTCGCCGGCCTTGATCGCGTGCGCGGCCATCCGGATCGTCTGCAACGACGATGAGCAGTAACGGTTGACCGTGGTACCGGGCACGTCTGCCATGCCGGCGATGATCGCCACGACGCGTCCGAGGTTGTAGCCCTGCTCGCCGGCCGGCTGTGCGCACCCGATCATCAGATCTTCGACGGTGTTGGGATCGAGCTGGGGAACTTTGGCCAGCGCGGCCTGCACGATGGCTGCGGCAAGGTTGTCGGGGCGGAGGTCGACGAGCGAACCTTTGTTGGCGCGCCCAATGGGGCTGCGGGCGGTCGAGACGATCACGGCTTCGGGCATCGGTTCCTCCAGGTGTGCGGGGCGGCCGACTGTCTAGTCGGTCCTTCCGCTCCACCGCCGATACGGTGGGCGTCCGCTGGCGAACGGAGGATGCTCAAACCATGGAGTACTCGGCGGAAGCGACGATCGAAGCCGGAGCGGATCTCGTGTGGTCGATCCTCGTGGACGGCGCCGGGTACAGCCGCTGGGCCTCCGGCGTCGAGCGGGTCAAGGGTGACATCGCCGACGGCAAGAAGATCAAGCTGTTCTCGAAGGTGAACCCGGGTCGGGCGTTCCCGCTCAAGGTCGCGGTGCTGGAACCGACTCGCGTGATGACCTGGACCGGCGGGATGCCGCTCGGATTGTTCAAGGGTGTGCGCACGATCACCGTGGCGGGTGTCTCTCCGCTCACAACGACGTTCACGATGCGCGAAGTGTTCTCCGGGCCGATGCTCAACGCCGTCGCCAAGAAGATGCCGGATCTGCAACCGTCGTTCGATCAGTTCGCGACGGGCTTGAAAGCCGAAGCCGAGGCCCGTGCCGCGAGTTGAGGTGCGAGGCTGCGATGCTTCAGGGCGCGGTTGGATTTGCTACGTGCACGCCGTTCCGTTGCGCAGCCGCACACAGGTCGATGTCCGAACTCGTCAACAGGTCGACCCGGGCGAGAAGGGCAGCGGCGAGATGAATCGCGTCATACCCGCGCAGCGCCTCGTTCACGGCGAGTGAACTCGCGAATCCGATGATGTCGTCGGTGATATTGATGAGCGCGATCTGATCGATGATGAGACGGAGTGACGACGTTGCGTTTGCAAAGCTCCGCGCGCTCAATCGCCCGGCGCGCCGGGCGGCACCCAGCGCGGCGTGAGCCTCCACGACCACGGTCTTGGCCGAGACCAGCATTTCGGCCTCCGACCAGATTCGTCGAGCCTCGATCGAGCCCGGCTCTGCGATCAGGAGTTTGATCAGCGTCGAGGTGTCGACGTATCCGATCAACGTCGTTGCTCGGCTACCAGGTCGCTGACGATTCCGGTCGCGGTGATGAGTTTCGGCAGCGCCCGGCGATCCGACTTGGGTGGTTGCGCGAGGCCGGCCTCGATCAGGGCCGCAAGGCCGCTCGTCGATGCATCGACGGGGGACAGGCGTGCGACCGGTCGCCCGTGATCGGTGACGATGACGTCCTCGCCATTGCGGACGCGCTCAAGATAGCGGCTGAGGTTGTTCTTGAGATCACGCACCCCGACTTCGATTCGAGAAGTAGCTACATCCATCGGCTCAGTATAGCTACATACCCGCCAGGTGCGCGGCGTCGTTGAAGCGGACGAGCCGCCATTCCTTGCCGGTGTGCCGCCACTCCGTCATCGACGTGTTGATCGTCTCGTAGGCGATGTCCGTGGCCACGCGCATCGGAAGATCCCCGAGCGCGACGAAGCTCGCACCGATGATGCCGCCGTGGGCGACGACCACGATGCGTTGGCCAGGGTGCTCCTCTGCGATTCGACGCAGGCGGGTGCCGGCGCGCACGTAGAACTCGGCCCAACTCTCCCCGCCGTCGGGCGTCGAGCCCCGATACGGATCGTCCGGGTCGCCATCAGCGCGGTGGCGAGCGCGGAACTCTTCGTACGTCAATCCCTCGGCCTCACCGGCTCGGATCTCGCACCATTCGCACTCATTGACGCGCCGGACGTCGTCGAACGCGGGGCTGATGATGTTCGCCGTCTCGATGGCTCGTTCGAGGTTGCTGGTGTAGACGAGATCGGGTGATCCGAGCTCACCGGTGGTCACGAGGCGGTCCCGGAGCGCACCGGCCTGAGTGCGGCCGAGGTCCGACAAACCCACGCAGGTGTTGTGTCCGGAGAGAAAGCCCTTCACCTGCGCGACGGATTCGCCGTGGCGGATGAGCAGGAGCCGGGTGTCCGAGGAGGCCATCCCTACAGACTGCCCGACCGGCGTGGCTCTGGCCGACTTCATTCCGGAGTCTCCGGTCACAACCGGCGGGCTCCCGCGACTTTGGAACCGCATCCGACCGACGACGATCCCCGGTTGCGATGATGGTCCGCTTCAGCCAAGAGTGGTGCGGTGACCCAGAACCCGACCACCCAGTACGCGTCCGAGGCGAAGCTTGCGAAGCGGCAGCGACTCTGGACCGAAAGCCGACGGGACCCGGACTTCGATCTGTATCCGTGGGTGCTCGATCTCGTCGGTGTGCGGGATGGCGACACGCGCGCGGTGCTCGACGTCGGGTGCGGCAACGGCGTGTACGAACACCTGCTTCGCACGCGTGGGCACGTCGGTCCTCGGGTCGCCGTCGATCTCTCGCCCGGCATGTTGGTGCTCGTGACTGACGCGGCTCGCGTGAATGCCGACGTCGAGCGTCTGGCGATGACCGACGATGCATTCGACGTCGTGCTCGCGCCGCACATGCTGTACCACGTGCCCGACCGCGTTGCGGCGGCGAGCGAGCTGCGACGGGTGACCCGGTCAGGCGGTGTCTGCGTTGTGGTGACGAATGGCGAGTCCAACTTCGACGAGTTCAAGTCGCTGATGGAACGCGCGGTCGGGACGGGTTGGAAGATGTGGAGGCCGGTGGACGAGTACTTCAGCCTCGAGCGCGGGGCCGCACACCTTCGAACCGCGTTCGATTCGGTGACGCGCGTCGACTGCCCGTCGAGCGACGTCGTCGTCACGGATCTGGACGCGTTCACGGACTACGTCGCCAGCATCGATGATCACTACGAAGCGGAGGTAGGAGTTCCGTGGCCTGATGTCGTCCGGCGGGCCCGCGCGCTCGCGAACGAGGCAATGGAACCCACCGGCGAACTGCGGCTCACGACGTCAGTGGGTGCGTTCGTGTGCCGGTGAACGGTGCAGCCAGTCGAAGAGGTCAGCCGGCATGAGCTGCGCCGCGCGGGCGTTGTACCGCACTAACTCGGCGCGGGTGAGCAAATCTCGACCACCGCCCGACTTGCCGCGACGGAAGAACTTGGCCTGGTCGACGAGGATGTCGGCCGGATCCGGGGCCAACGTGTCTGCGTGCGCCTGCATCGCGTCGAAACGCGCCGCATCCACGAGCGCAGGCCGGACCGAGTCCGGCACGTCGATCCCGAGCCGCCCGGCAATGCGGCGCATCTCATCGCTGAGGTCGTCGCAGAGATCCTGGTAGTGCACGAGGACGACGTTCAGTTCGTGCCGGCGCGTCCACGCGTCGGAGAGGTGGTGCGCAAATCCGGGGAGCGAATCGAGCTGGGTATGCGGATCCGGATTCGCTTCGATCCAGGCGAGCAGCCACTCCCGCTCGGGGAGCGTCGTCGTTGTCGGCTGCGCCCGGCCGGTCAGTTCGCGCATGCGCTCGCGGTCCAGGTTGTGACCTTGGTGGAACGCCGACACCGCGGCGTCGAGCGGATGGCGCGCCACGACGATGTACGTAGCGCGCGGATCGATCGGGACGCCGTCGAGTGGGGTATGGGTCTTGATGAAGCGCCGGTGCCGCTGCGACTCCAGGCGGGCAACAACCGAGTCCAGCGGAGTCCCGAGGAAGTCGAGCCACGGCGATAACTCGCTGAGACGGCCCGGGAGTTCGGCGGTCTGGAAGATCAGGAGCGCGCAGATCATCTGCATCCACGTAGTGCCGCTCCTCGACCGCGTGCTGATGACGATGTCATCACTTCGAAACGGGAAGCCGGTCCACCGGCCACTGTCGTCGTCGTGCGAGTGATATCGGATCGGCGGTGCTGACACCCGGCGACCGTATCGCTCCACCTGCATGGCGCGTGGGTTTGCGAACGGTCGCCTCAGAGCAGCGCGGCGATCATGGCGTCGGCAACGAAGCTTGAGTACCGACGTATCGACCAGCAACCTCGTTGCACCAACACGTCGAAGAGGTCCGGTGCGGAATAGAACCACAACACGTCGCGTGCTTCGGCACGCGAGGTGCCGGGGCGAAGCGCGCCAATGTGGTCGAGTGCGCGAGCGTTCTCCGCCATGCGCGTGCGGCGATCACGTTCGAGTTCGTCGAACAGACTTGCTGCCGCGGAGTCCTGGCCGGCGACGTCACGCAGCAGCAAAAGAATTGGCGAGACCCGAGGAGACACCTCGGCGACGAGCGCGCCCCAGGTTCGGACCAGCGTTGGCCCGTCGGGGGCCTCATCGCGCGCCGCGTCCGACCGCGCTTCTGCGGCTCGCCCCGCCGCCGGATCGCCGCGCAATGCGCGGGTGACGAGCGCCCGAACCAGACCGGGCTTGCCGCCGAATCCCTTGTAGATAGTTGCGGTTGAAACCGCCGCGTCGCGCGCGATCGTTTCGATGGTCGTGGCGGCGTATCCGTCAACCGAAAACAACTGCCAGGCGGCATCGAGCACCGTGCTCTGGAGCTGCGCGGCGGCGGCTTGACGCCCACGCGCGTCGTAGGTCCTTCGCTTGACGGATCTCTTGGCGTCGGTCACACTCATTTAGTTCCACTCTACTAGATCGAATAATGGAGGTCATGACCATGACGAACCCCGACGATGTGGTCGACCGTCTGTGCGCGGCGGTGAACCGTCACGATTTGGATGACCTCGCCGCATGCTTTGCGGCTGACTACCGCAACGAAACACCGGCCCACCCCGAGCGTGGCTTCGTCGGCCGAGAGCAGGTCCGCCATAACTGGGAGCAGTTGTTTCAGGGGATCCCCGATATCAACAGCCGCGTCACGGCTCGAGCCGGGACGGACTCCTCGGTGTGGACCGAATGGGAGATGCGAGGTACGAGGGGCGATGGTCAACCGCACCTGATGCGCGGCGTGATCATCTTCGGCGTCACCGGGACCGTGATCGCCGATGCGCGGTTCTACCTCGAACCGGTGGACGTCGGTGGCGGAGGGGTGGACGACGCGATCGAACAAATCGTCGCAACGGAGGATCGCCGATGACCAAGGTGTCGACCGGCTCGGTGCGCGATGCCCGTCCGCCCGAGATGCTCGTGCGGGCAACGAATCCACTCGTTCGCTGCGTCGTGCGGTCGCCGCTGGGCCGGTTCATTCCGGCCTTGGCCCTCGTCGATCATGTCGGTCGCCGATCAGGCCATCGGCGCCGCGTGGTCGTGGGTTGGCACGAACTCGACGGTCGAGCGTTCGTCGTGACTCCGGCCGTGTGGCGAGCCAACTTCAGTGGTAGCGCGCCAGCACGGGTGCGCCAGCACGGCCGAACCCGGTCGATGCGCGGCACGCTCGTCTCCGACGCCGTGCTGGTGGCCGACACGCTTGCGGCGTTCTTCGCGGCTGGCGGCTCGCCGGCATCCTGCGGGCTCCGGATTGACGCCGACCACCCGATCGACGCCCACGACGTGGAGATCGTCGGTCGATCGATCGTGTGGTTCGACCTGGAAGCGTGATGTACCGCTGGCCAGGGTTGGTGACCTAACGCAGCCCGTAGAGCTCGGCGACGTTGTCGTGCAGGATGCGCGCTTGAGCATCGGGGGTCAGGTGCGCAGTGTGTTCGGCGAGGAGCGCCTGGGAGTGCGGCCAGGTGGCGTCACTGTGCGGGAAATCGTTCGCCCACATCAAGCGGTTGACGTTCATGAGGTCGACGGTGCGGAACGCCACCCAGTCGTCCTGGAACGTCAGGTAGATGTGTTCCATGAACGTGTCGCTCGGGCGCTGCGTGAGTTCACCGGCGGTGAGCCAGTTGCGGTGCCGGTCGTACGCATGGTCGGCGCGGTACATCCAGTGCGGTGCCCACCCGGCGTCGGCCTCGACGCACACGACTCGGAGGTCCGGATGACGCTCGAACACCGCGCCGAAGATCAGCGTGCCGATGATGTCCTGGTTGCCGCGAATGATGGAGATGAAGGTGTTGAGCTTCGGTCCGCGCACGGTGCCGGTGCCGATGGAGTCGGTCTTGCTGGTGAGAATATGAAATGACGGTGGCAGTCCCAACGCGACAACCGCGTCCCAGAACTCGTCGTACATCGGGTCGTCGTAGTCCGCTTCGCCGGGGTACCCCGGGAGCATCACCCCGCGGAGCCCCTTCGCCTTGATCGCTTCGAGGTCTTTGATGCCGTCGTCCGGAGTGCGCACTGCGGTCTGTCCCATGCCGATGAGCCGGTCGGGTGAGAACGAACAGAACTCGGTGATCCACTCGTTGTACGCGTCGAAGCACGCGTGTTGATAGTCCCGGTCCGGGTGGTTGCACAGGATCATTCCCACGGACGGATAGATGATCTCCGCGGCCACGCCGTCGAGGTCCTGATCGTGGAGCCGGGCCTCCGGATCCCACCCGCCTCGGTGCAGATCCTCGAACCGCTTGCCCGTATCGAGTCGCACTTCTTCGGTCGGGCGTCCGGCGGCGGCCACGAGCCACATCGGCACGAGACTCTGACCGTTGTCGACGATCATGCAGTCGCCGAGGGTCGCGTCGTACTGGAGCCGCGGGGCGCGATCGCGGTACGCGGCGTCGATGTGATCCAGGTACGAGTTCGGCGGCTCGGTGACGTGCGAGTCCGCAGAAATGCACGGGCGAGTAGCGGTCACGGTCATGGTCCACCTCCGGGTCGGCCGGAGCGTAGGCCGATCGCCGGTCAGCCTGCGCCAGGATCAGCCTGTGCGACACTGACCAACATGCTGGACCATCTCGCCATCCAGTGCGCCGACGTCCCGACCAGCACCGCGTTTTACGACGCCGTGCTGGCGACCATCGGCGGTTCCCGCATCATGGATTTCGGTTCCGTGATCGGCTACGGAGTGCCACCGATGCCGGACTTCTGGCTCAATCCTCGTGCGACCGGGGAAGGCTTTCGCGAATCGCACATCGCGTTCGCCGCTCCGTCGCGTTCGCAGGTGCACGCGTTCCTCGCGGCCGCGGTCGCGCACGGCGCCGAGGTGTTGCACGAAGCCAGGGTCTGGCCCGAGTACCACCCGAACTACTACGGGGCGTTCGTGCGCGACCCCGACGGCAACAATGTCGAAGCGGTCTGTCACGCGCCCGAATAGGCACGCGGTTCGGATCAGGCCGTGAGTTTGCCGATCTCGGTCATCATCGTGGTGAGATCGAAGTAGTCACGCCACAACGTGATCTTGCCGTCGTGCACCTCGAAGACTCCGGCGACCGGCAAGTCCGCCCACACGTCGCCCTTGCCGAAGCGGTCCGTGCGCTCGTTCATCACGAGGTCACCGATCGCCACCTGACGGTGGATGACCCACTCCATCTTGTCGACGGTGCCGTCGAGCTGCGCGAACACTGCGCGGATGCCGTCGGGCCCGTGGACCGGTCCCATGGGCACGTTGTCGTACTCGACGTCGTCCGACACGAGTTCGAGTGCGCCGTCGAGATCCATCGAGGTGATCCTGGCCATGAACGTGTTGACAATCTCTTCGTTGGTCACGGTGGAACCTTTCGGGGTGCGAACGTCGGCCCCGCAACCTACGCGCTCGTGAACCCCCGCCGCGTTTGTCGTTTGCGCCCACCGAGAGCGGCCTGAGACGACAAACGCTTGGGAGGGTGGGGTCGAGGGTGAGCGCCGGCGGGGCGGGCGAACCATCACCGGTACAGTCCGCGAGTGACCTGGTTGCGGAAACTCCTCCCCCGTTCCGCCACCGTCGACGTCCCGAGGATCGTCGTCGCGCGCGCACTCCGCGGTTTCGCCGATGGGTTCGTCAGTGTGTTCCTTGCGGTGTACCTCACTGCGCTCGGATTCTCGCCCCTCCAAATCGGTGCGATCATCACGGGAACGCTGCTCGGATCCGCCGCGCTCACGCTCGGTACTGGGCTCGTCGCCCATCGCCGGGAACTGCGGGTGCTGTTACTCGCCGCCAGCGTCTTGATGCTGATCACCGGCATCGGATTCCTCGCCGTCACCGCGTTCTGGGCACTGATGGTCGTGTCCGTGGTGGGAACCTTGAACCCGTCGGCCGGTGACGTCAGCGTCTTCTTGCCGACCGAACAGGCGTTTCTCGCCGGTCACGTGGACGACCTCGACCGACCGCGCCTGTACGCGGTGTACAACCTCGGGGGCGCGTTCGCCGGTGCCTTCGGTGCTCTCGCGTCCGGACTCCCCGAATACATCGCCAAGCAGATGGACCTCTCGAAGGTCGACGTGCTGCGAGGCAGCTTCTCGCTCTACATCGCCGTCGCGGAGGTGATCTTCTTCATCTACCGAGGACTCCGACGCGAAAGCGCTGCGACCGACGTGGCGAATGTGGAGCGGAAGCCGCTCGCGCAATCACGCCGAACCGTCTTCGAACTCGCGGCGCTCTTCTGCATCGACGCCGCGTCCGGTGGCTTCGTCGTGCAGTCGCTGTTGGTTTTGTGGTTGCACTTGCGATTCGACCTGTCGACGGCCGACACCGCCGGTGTGTTCTTTGCGGTCAGTCTCCTGAGCGCGTTCTCGCAACTCCTCGCCGGACCGCTGTCGCAGCGCATCGGGTTGGTGCGGACGATGGTGTTCACCCATCTTCCGGCGAACCTCTTCCTCGCGCTCGCAGCATTTGCGCCGTCGGCCTGGCTCGCGATCGCGTGTCTGCTCATCCGATCGCTGTTCTCGCAGATGGACGTCCCGGCTCGCCAGGCGTTGGTCATGGCAGTGGTCACGCCTGAGGAACGCGCCGCGGCGGCGAGCGTCACGAATGTGCCGCGCAGCCTGGCATCGGCAACCACGCCGCTGATTGCGGGCGCGCTGCTCAAGGCGAGTCACTTCGGCTGGCCGCTGATCATCGCCGGGATCGGCAAAGCCACCTACGACCTGATCCTGCTCGCCCGATTCGGACGGCGCGCGTCGGCCGGCGGCACCGCCGACCTCGGCCGGCGATAACCAACCCCGTTCACGAAGAGAGGAACCGTCATGCCCCGTCTCCGCCAAGTCCCTCGCGGCGAGTCCAACGCGCCGATCGTGACGATGATGTACGACCTGTTGTTCGGTCCCGATCGAGATCCGGTGAGCGATCCCGGTACCGCGACCGGCACCCCCGGGGACTGGTGGCCGGTGTTCGCGCTCGTGCCCGACATCCTCGAGCACTGCGTGCAGGGCTTCGGGCTGTACCAGAGCCCCAAACGATTCCTCAGTCCACAGTTGCGGGAACTCGGCCAGACCCGGGCGGGATGGGCGCGCGGCAGTCAGTTCGTGTTCTCCCAACACTGCAAGTCGTGCCGGGCAATCGGCATCAGCGAAGAGAAGATCGCCGCGATCCCGGCGTGGCAGGTGGCCGAATGCTTCGACGCCACCGAGCGTGCACTGCTCGCGTACACCGACGCGCTCGTGTACGACGGCGGCCGGGTGGCGGACGACGTTTTCGCCGCGCTCCAGTCGCACCTGTCCGATGAGGAGATCCTCGAGTTCACCTACGTCACGTCCCTGTACGAGATGCACGCCACGATGAGCCGGGCCTTACGTACCGAGTTCGACGATCGTCCCGAACCCATCGTGGAAGTGATCGGGCCCGATGGTGTGTCCGCGCTCGACGTCGGCCGGAGCATCAGCCTGCCGGCTGAGGAAGCGTGATCCCTACGCGTTGACGAGTACAGGTTGCAATGGTTCCTTGGCCCGTACGGCGCGTAGAAAGAGCGCACACAACGTCACCGACGCCAAGACGGAGATCCACCATACGATCGAGGCGAGCCAGCCGCTGAGTGATTGCGTTTTGAGCTCGTAGACGATGACGAGCGCCGCACCTTGGAGCGCGAGGAGCCGAGCAATGGGTGCGCGCGGTGTGAGGGCAAGGGTCGGGATCACCCACGCGGGATACCACGGCAAGACGTATGGAGCGAAGACGAGGTAGCTCCCGAGCGCGGCGGCGACAGGAATCGAGGGGTCAGCGCGACGCCGTAGCCGCACTGCGGTCCAGACGGCGACTCCCACCATCACGACCGTGCCCAGAATGATCAGGAGCTGGGTGTCGCTCTGGGGCAGCCCGAAGTTGATGGCCGAATGCCGATGGTCGAGGCCGGTGAGCAGGCGCGGGAACTCCCAGGCCGACGCACGCGACAGCGACGCGCGGTTGTGCGCGAACGCCGAGAATCCGGTCGTCCCGAGCGGGAGGTATGCGAGTGCGACGAGCCCGAGCGAGGTGCACGCGAACACGGCCGACCAGCGGCGCCCACGATGGGCGAGTGCCCAACACCCGAGCGCGAGGATGCCGATCCCGCCGGTGAGCTTCACCAGCGTCGCGAGGGCGGCGCAGATTCCGGCCGCGACCGGCCGATCGTCCTGCACGAAGACCACCGCACCGAGCAGACCGAGCCCGACCAGGATGTCGTTGTGGCCGCCGGCGATCCCCGCGATCACGATTGCCGGATGGAGAATGACGAGCGCGGTCGCAGTGGAGCTGCGCGTGCGCCGAAAGACGATGGTCCCGGCGGCGGCAGTGGCGAGCGCGAACGTCGACGTGAACAGCATGCGGACTGCGGTCACGGCGTCTCCACCGAGCTTCGTGATGCCGGCCGCGAGCACCTCGAAGGCGGGGCCATAGATGGATGTGGTGTGGCGCCAACCTGTTGCGACGCGGAGAAGAAACGGGTCGTGCGGGAAGTGGGCCGGCGCGAACACCCACGGACTCGCGTGGTGGACGGAGAGGATGCGTCCGTACATCGCGTACGACCACAGATCGTTCGAGTCGTGCGGACCGGCGACGATCGCGGCGAGCAGAACGACGCCTCCGGCCAGGGCCACCGCGCCGATCGGGAGCGTGTGCCCATCCCGTTCGCGGTTGAGCAGCGTGACCAGTGCGAGAGTGGAAACCGTCACCGCAATGACGATGGCGACCGGGCCGATCGAGTCGTCCGCGATCACCATGACGAGCGTGGCGACCGTTGCGATGGCGAGCGCTGGTCTCGGAGAGATCAGGGAGCCCACCGCATGAGGGTACGGAGGGTTCCGTGCTCGGACGTACCTTCGGGTGTGGTTTTTGCGAAGAGTTTGCCGGTCTCACCGCTTGCAGTGCGAAGCTCGCCCGATGGATGCACCCATCTCGGGACACTGTGCCCCCGGGTTTGCCGCAGTGCGCGCGGCTTTCTCGGGGAACTTTGCCGAGCGCGGCGAGGTCGGCGGCGCGGTGTGCATCATCAAAGACGGTGAGACGGTGGTGGACCTCGTCGGTGGGTGGGCCGACGGCGCCCGGACGCGGGGGTGGACTCCGGACACGCTGGTCGACTTCTACTCCGTCGGGAAAGCGTTGGTCGCGATCTCACTCCTTCAACTCGTGGATGCCGGTCGCATCGGGCTCGACGACCCGATCGCCTCGGTGTGGCCCGAGTTCGCGTTCGGAGGCAAGGAGACGGCGACGGTCCGGCACGCGCTGTGTCATCGCGCGGGGGTGCCGGCGATCGCAACGCGGTTGACCAACGATGCGTTGTGGAACTGGGATGCGATGACCGACGCGCTGGCAGCGACATCGGCATGGTGGGAGCCAGGGACTCGACACAGCTACCACACGAACACCTACGGGCACCTGGTCGGTGAGATCACGCGCCGAGTGAGCGGTGTGGAGCCAAGTGCCGCGCTGCGCTCGATCGCCGAGCCGCTCGATGCCGATGTGTGGTTCGGCGTACCGGAGGCCGAGCAGCTGCGGTGCGCCGAGTTGCTGTGGGAGCAGCCGGCGACGGTGCCGGATCCGTTCGCACTGGACGGCGACGCTCGGATGACGATGATGAGTTACTTCAACCCGCCGGGGTACTGCTCGGCCGGTGTGGTGAACACCCCGGAGTGGCGCGCCGCGCAGATCCCGGCAACCAACGGGCACGGCACCGCCACCGGAGTGGCGCGCGTGTACGCGGCGCTGCTCGAACCGGACCGGCTGCTCTCCGCCGCACTCCTCGCGGAGGCGACACGTTCGCACTCCGAAGGCTTCTGTCCGACCCTTGGCGAGGACGTCACGTTCGGCTTGGGCTTCAAACCGACCACACCGCGGCGCCCGTTCGGTCCGAACCCGGCCAGCTTCGGACACTTCGGCACCGGCGGCGCGCTCGGGTTCGCGGACCCCGTTTCTGGCATCGCTTTCGGGTACGTGATGAACCATGTGATCCCGCGTTGGCAGAGCTCCCGCAACCGCGCCCTCATCGACGCGGTCTACGCCTGCCTCCCAATCACCGGTTGAACCCTGCGTTTTGGCGTCCTGAAGTGCTGCGGGGTAACACGTCAGGACGCCAAAATGGTTGGGCAGCGACAAAAGGAAAGGTGGTCAGCCTCCGAGGGCCTTGCCCGCGACCTCGCCGAGCAGCTCGACGCGTCCGGGGATCCAGCCGTTGGCCGGCGCGGAAACGGTGATGCCGTCCAGGCCCGCACCGATGACTGCGCTCAGCCGCTCACCGACTTCGTCGGGATCGCCGAGCACGACCATCCCCTCGATCATGGTGCGGAACTCGGGGTCGCCGTTGCGGAGGTCGATGTTGCGCGTTGCCAGTGCGTCGGCGAACTCGTTGAAGGCCTGCTCGTGGGTGGGGGCGAGCACCACATTGAAGGCCTGGGTGACCTTGATCTCGCTCCGGTCCCGTCCGACCGCCTCGCAATGACCGGCGAGGGCCTCGAGTTTGCGTGGCAGTTCCTCCACCGATGAGGTGAGGTTCGACTCGTCCGCGTACTGCGCCACCAAGCGCAGGGTCTTCTTCTCGCCGCTGCCACCGATCATCACCGGGATGCGCGAGAGGGGAGCAGGCTGATTGATCGCTTCCCGCACTTGGTAGTGCTTGCCTTCAAGCGTCGGGCGTTCGTCGCGCAGCATCGGCAGGATGATTTGCAACGCTTCTTCGAGCTTCTCGAACCGCTCGGTGAAGGTGTTGAACTCGAAGCCGAGCGCGTGATGCTCGACGTCGAACCAGCCGGCGCCGATTCCGAGCTGCGCGCGGCCGCCCGACACGATGTCCAGCGTGGTGATGATCTTCGCAAGCAGCGCCGGGTTGCGGTAGGTGTTGCCGGTCACGAGCGCGCCGAGGCGAACGTTCTTCGTTTCCCGTGCGAGCGCGCCGAGCGTCGTGTAGCACTCGAGCATGTAGGCATCCGGGTCGCCGAGCATCGGCAGTTGGTAGAAGTGATCCATCAACATCACCGTGTCGAAGCCACTTTGGTCCGCCGCGGCGGCCTGTGCGGCGACGGTGGCGAAGAGGTCGGCATCGCTCACACCGGGGTAGGTGAAGTTGGGGATCTGGTATCCGAGTCGGGTCATGTCGGGTCCTTCGTCGAGGCGGTTGTTGAAGCGAGCGATCAGACTTCCGAAGCTACCCGGACCCGTTGGTCAGGGCCTGAGTCACCGGACCGGCAGGGCACGTCCGAGATGCCGCTGGGCAGCAGCCCGACCAGCGCGGGGGCGAGGAGCAGCGAGCTGAACAAGATGCCGATGGCGGCCGCTGCGCTCCGCACGATGAAGCCGAGGGCGACACCGATGATGCCGATTCCCGTGAGGCATAGAACCTGACCGAGCACGGAGCGGAGCACGCCGGCGTCGAAGAGCGACAACGACTTCGCCGACCTGGCGTACAACGCCTGGCCGCCTAAGAACGCGGCAAGCACCGCTACCGTCATGGCGGCGAGCGACACCAACCCGTAGGTCACGACCTTGGCGCACAACACCGGGATGCGGCGGCCCACCGCGGTGAACGTTGAGCGGATCAACCCACTCGAGTACTCGGTCGTCACGGTGGGGACGCCGAAGACTCCGAGGATGATCTGACCGAGGTTGAAGCCGGCCAACCTCACTTCGAGGGGACTCCCACTGCTCGGACCGCGTGCATCGCCGGTGCCGGCCACGGACGAGAAGATCCATCCGAGACCGATGCCGACCATGATCGCGGCGAGCACGCCGAACACGTTGGACTTGACCGACCAACACTTGCGCCACTCGAGCGCATCACCCGGCTCGAGGTCACGCCGAGGTCGGGGTCGGACACGCGGGCAAGGGATGTCAACGGCGGTGGGCGTGTCGAGTCCGAGCAGCATGCGCATCGTCGTGGACTCCCGGCGCCGTTGGGGCCGAGGAATCTGGTCACGATGCCGGGTTCGATAGTGAACGACAGGTCGTCGACTGCGGTGACGGATCCGAACTTCTTGGTGAGGTACTCGACATTGATCATGCCGATCACTCTTGCGGGTCACGCCCGCAGTTGCATCGTCCCCCCGCAGGCTTATGCGGTACTGCGAACGCAGTAGTTGCGACCCCTTACTCGGCCGGTGCCGACTCGCCGAGCGCGCGATCCATGAGGTTGCGGGTGATGCGTTCGATCACGGGATCTTCGCCGGTGAGGCCCCACGCCCAGTCGGTGGTGCCGGCGGTGAAGACGAAGCCGCCGGGTTCATGCATTCCCATCATGCAGTGACCGTGGGCGAGTGCCGCGGCTGCTTCCTCGCTGCGTTCTCCGAGCGCGCGCCACGAGATGAACTCGACTTCGCTCATCGCGTCGCCCTTGGGTGGTCTCGGAGCGTTGGTGCGGTTGAAGTGTTCGGCGGGCGCGATGCCGATGATCTGAAAATCACTCGGCGTGCCGTCGCTCCCGGTGGGGGTCGGGATGCCGTTGGCCATGGTGAAGTCACAACCGTCGCACTCGTAGCCGACGATGACGGACTTGGTGCCGATGAGGTCCCCGTAGGTGGTGTCCGTGCCGTCGAAGATCCAGTGGTCCGGCTGGTAGATGGTGTAGCCGCCCGCGCCGGACGCAACCGTGCGGCCGATGCGGTGGTACCCGCCGCGCACGAAGCTCACGCCGGTCATGTGGTTCTCGGGTCGTTCGAGGAGGTAATCGGACCACATCGACGTCATCTCGGATTGGCGGGGTGTCCCGAACACCGGATCGCGTTCGTAGCGGTCTTTGAACCCGACCATGGTCGTGCCGTTGTCTTCGATGCGGACTTGCCAGAACGCGGTGTTGCCGGAGAGGAAGAGTGCGTTGCCGCCACCCTTGGTGAAGGCCTCGACCGCATCGCGCATCGGTCCGGACCAGTACTCGTCGTGACCCACGGAGAGATAGAGGCGCCGGCCGGCGAGCGTGGTGGGATCCTCGAGGTCCGAGTTCAGTGCGTAGTCCAGCGCGAACCCGTTGCGTTCGGCCCACTGCACGAAAGGCAACTCGTAGTTGGGCCATCCGGCGGATCCGGCCCACTGGGTCATGTGATGTTCACGCACGTACGACACGTGCGCGCGCATACCGGGGTCAGGAACGTCGAGCACGGTCACGCGGCTGCCGGGACCGGCGGGCTTGCGCAGCAAACCGTTTGCAAGTGGCCGCGCGAACGACACGCTGGTCCCACCCTCGTACAGGTTGCGGCCGCCGAAGTCGTTGTACGCGTTCCACGTGTTCGTGGCCAGTGCGAGGAGCGGGCGGCTCGGGTCCGCGATTGCGGCGCGCACGACGAAGAAGGCGGCGGCTTCGTGCGCGCGGCGGCCGGCGTTCGTTGCGAGTGCGACCTCGTAGTAACCACTCCGCCAGTCGTCGCCGACGGGCACCTCGACGGTCACGGGCCAGCCACATCCGTTCGCACCGGCGTCGGCGGGGACGGTGTGCGGCTCGAGCGTGCACTCGCCGCTCCACACGACCTCGCGCCGGGCACCGATACGAGCCACCGTGATCAGAGCTCCGGTCGCCGGGCCGGCTGCGTGGAGACCGACGGTTTCGCCGGGGAGCACGGATTGCGGCCAGGCGTAGACGGCGGGTTCGGCGAGCGTCGATGCGTCCATCACCCGAGTCTGTCAGCCGGCCGACTGCGCCGGGCAGTGGTCCAGGACTGGAGACGACGTGGCGGCTCTTACATAACTCTTGCGTAGCCGTGCCGTGTTCAGACGTTCGCACGGTGAGCGCCCGCCGCCGTTAGGTTCGGCGGATGAAACTCTCCGGACGCGTCGTGATCGTCACCGGCGCGTCACGCGGTATCGGCAAGGGACTCGCGATCGGACTCGCGGCCGAGGGCGCCACCGTGGTGTGTGCCGCCCGCAGCCTGACCACCTCCGCGGAAGGATTGCCGGGAACCGTTAGCGACACCGTCACCGAGATCGAGTCCGCCGGTGGACGTGCCCTCGCGGTCGGCTGCGACATCGGAAATGCTGATGACCTCGAACAGCTCGTTTCGACGACGGTCGACACGTACGGGCGGATCGATGTCCTCATCAACAACGCGATGGCGCAGACGCGCACGACGTTCGCCGACTCGACAGCAGATGACTGGGACACCTCGATGCGGGTCAACGTGCGAAGCCTGTACGTCACGTGTCGAGCAGTGATCCCGCACATGACCGCGTCCGGCGGGGGTGCCATCGTCAACATCTCCTCTGGCGGAGCAGGTCATGAAGCGACGCCCTTCATGCCGCCGGGTTACGTGATCTACGCGACGGCCAAGGCGGCGATGGAACGGTTCTCGACCGCGCTTGCGCCCGAGTTGCGTGAACTCGGGATCACGATCAACGCGTTGCGACCGGGAGCGGTGAAGACCGAGTTGTCGACGCTCGAGATGGGTCCGGACCACGACTGGACCGGTTGGACCACTCCGGACGCGGTGGTCCCAGCTGTATTGTTCCTGGCGCAGCAGATCAACACCGACTTCACGGGCCGAGTCGTGGATTCGACCCAGTTCGGGATGTCCTGGCCGTGAGCGCCACGGGCCCGATGGTCGATGTCTCGTGTCGATGTCTGGTGCCTATGACCACGGTGATCTCAGGCCCCGGTCCAGACTGACCGATACTTCATGCGGTCGGGGTTCCGACCGCCGAGCAGGAAGACACTGGTGACAACCGAAACGGACCTCGGATCCGAGTTTCTCCCGGCCGGCGGGGTCTGGTCGCCGACGCCGACGAAACGGCGGCCGCGCTGGATTCTCGGCGGTGCGATCGTCGCGGTGGTCGCGCTCCTCGCGGGTCTCGTCGGTGGCGGTGTGTTCGACTCGCGCTCGTCGTACCCGTCGAAGTGGGATGCGCGTCTCGGCGCACTGCCCGCGACGGTGGAGCGACTGCGCGGACTGAAGTTCGTCCACCCGGTTCCCGTGCGATTCCTCAGCGAGTCCGAGTTCAAGAAGGAAGTCGGCGTCGACCCGAAGCCGAGCGCCAAACAGAAGAAGTCCATGAAGCGGTTCACCGAACAACTGCGCGCCGAAGGTCTCATCGCGGGTCCGGTGAACCTCCTCGAGGCCATCAACGCCGAACAGCAATCGTCGGTGCTCGCCTTCTACTCGCCGAACCGGAAAGAAGTGGTGGTCCGCGGCCTCGGCGCACCTGACGCAGCCCATCGGGTGACCCTGGCCCATGAACTCACCCACGTGGTGCAGGACCAACATTTCGACCTGAACCGGCTCGAAGCCAAAGTGCGGCGGGATCCGGCGCAAGACTCCGATGCCCTGCGCGCCTTCATCGAGGGCGATGCCAACCGTATCGAGGACCGTTACGTGAAGCAGCTGAGCGCGCCCGATCGTGCGGCCTATCGAAAAGGTCGTGACCAAGAGGCTTCGAAAGTCGACCAAGGGACGAAGTCGGTTCCCGCAATCGTCACGCTCGTCTTTTCGGCGCCCTATCGGTACGGGCCCCCGGTGTTGAACGTGTTGTCCGCCGACGGCGGGAACGGGAACGTCGACCGAGCATTTCGCCGCGGCGTGTTCACCCAGAAACTCTTCATCGAGCCGAGTGCACCACTCAGTGAGTCGAAGCCCCTCAAGGTTGCCGACCCGAAGCTGAAGGCCGGCGAGAAAGCCGTCGGCAAACCTGATGGGTACGGCGCCTTCGATCTCTATCTGTTGTTGGGCTCGCGCATCGATCCCGGAAACGCCTTGGGTGCAGCCGTGGATTGGGCCGGAGGACGCGCTCGGACCTTCCGCGCCGACGGTCGACTGTGTACGCGCAGTGTGGTCGAAGCGAAAACTGCTCGTGGGAACGATGTGTTGGCGGCCAACTTTCGCCAATGGGCCGCCGCGCTCCCGCCGGGGATGGCCGAGGTCGGACGCCGCGGCAGTGCCGTGACGGTGATGTCGTGCGATCTGGGTGCGAAGTCCGCGCTGACCTCGCCGGATGCTGCGATCGAACGATCGGGCGGTCTCCTCGACCTCCACGGGGAGATCGAGGCGTCGCTGATGAAAGAGGTGGCCAAGAGCGGCGGTCCGGCATCCGCGGCGCGGTGCTTCGCACTCGAGATTGCCCGGTCGCCCCAGATCGCGATCCTCCTGGCGCAACCGGAGTCGGCGATCACGCCCGAAATGGCCCAGAACGCCGTCGAGACCGCAGGGACCAACGCCCAGTCGAAGTGTCTCGGCTGACAGCGTCCTGCCAAATCCAAACGTGCCCTCGGCAGGATTCGAACCTGCGACCTACCGCTTAGGAGGCGGTTGCTCTCTCCCCTGAGCTACGAGGGCGGGGGCTGCAGAATACGTGGCAGAAAACCCGACGCGCTTGTGGGATCCGGCCGATGTTTGCTGTATCAGGGACGTTCAACTGGTCTCGTCCGTGTCACGACGGTAGTTGAACGGGCGTTCGCCCTGGTCCGGACGCGTCGAAGTGATCGCGTGATCTGAGTATGTGGGTTCAGGCGGCGAGCGCGGTGGGTTGTCGTCGCCGGTGTTGGTGGAGCGCGAGGCCGTTGACCATCAGCGCGTAACCGAGGAGGTTCAACAGTTGTCGTTCG
>JANYJV010000020.1 GCA_025361725.1 Acidimicrobiia bacterium
CTGACCGCTCTTGCCGATGATGCCGATGAGCAGACACGAGGCACCGACGACCCAGATCGTGTGGCCTCCGAGACCCCCATGCGGAGCGAGCGCGGCGGAGTTCACCTTGCCGATGTCGAAGCTCTGGCCCGCCGCGAAGAACGTGACGATGACACCGATCATCAAGCCGACGTCACCGGTGCGCGTGGTGAGGAACGCTTTCAGCGCCGCGGTGGAGTTGTCTTTCTCTTCCCACCAGTGACCGATGAGCATGAACGAGCAGAGCCCGACCAACTCCCAACCGACGAGGAGTTCCAGCGTGTTCGACGCCACGACCAACGTGAGCATCGACGCGGTGAACAAGCTGAGCGCGGCATAGAAGTAGGTGAAGCGGACGTCCCCGTGCATGTATGCGGTTGAGTAGATGTGCACGAGCAGCGAGATCAACGTGACGACGAAGAGCATCATCACCGCGAGACCGTCGATGCGGGTCCCGACCGAGAACTCCATCCCGGCGTTGCGCCACCAGGTGACGGTGTGCACGATCGGCGTCACCACCGCTTCGTGGCCGGCCTCGAGAAACAGACCTTTGCCGAACGCCTTGACTGCGGCGGCGCCGCTGGTGCCGGAGGCGTTCTCCACCCGCTGGAACCACTGCACCGCGGTGATGCACGCAAGCACGAATGAGGAGCCGACGGCGAGAATGCCGATCTCGGATCCGCCCTTCGGCAGCTTCTTCCCGAAGAACAGGATCAAGACGAAGGACAGGACCGGGATGGCCGGGATGATCCACGCGTAGTCGAGCACGGTTGGCCTCTACCCCTTCAACTGTTCGACGCGGTCGAGATCGGGGCTGCGCAGGTTGCGATAGATCAGCAGCACGATGGCGAGACCGACGCCCACTTCGGCGGCGGCGATCGTGATGACGAACAGTGCAAAAACGTCACCTGCGACCGAGCGCAGGTACGCCGAGAAAGCGATGAAGTTGATGTTCACTGCGTTCAACATCAACTCGACGCTCATGAGGACGAGCACACCATTGCGACGGGCAAGCACGCCGTAGACGCCGATGCAGAACAGGATCGCGGCGAGCACCAGGAACTGGTTGAGGATCACGTCAGTCCCTCCGCGCGATCACGACGGCGCCGACGAGCGCGGCGAGCAACAAGATGGAGACGACTTCGAAGGGGACGACGTACGCCGTGAAGATCGAGTCCGCCAGGTTCGCCGCCTTGCCGATGTGGAGCAACTGCTCGCCCTTGGCGCCGCTGATCGCGATTTCCTTCTTACCGAACTCTTGAATCAGCAAGGTCCCGAGCACGCCGGCGAGGAACACGCTCACGACCGCGGCTTGCCACCGCTGGTCGTTGTCCAGATTCGTGTCACCGCCCATCGGCGCACGAGTCAGCATGATCCCGAAGAGGAAGAGGATGATGACTGCGCCGATGTAAATGATCACCTGCACCCAGGCGACGAACTCGGCCGCGAGCAGGATGTACTGCGCGGCGGCACCGGCCATGACGACCACCAGGTACAGCGCGGAGTGCACGATGTTCGGAGACCGCACAACGCCGATCGCGGCGAGCACCATCGCCACCGCGAGCACCCAGAAGAAGATGTTCTGGACTACCACTCGGGCCTCGCTCTCTGCGGCAGCGATCTCATGGCCGTAGTGCGGAATTCAAAATGCGTGTTCGTCACGGAGAGCTGCCGCGGACGTTCGCTTGGCCGTGTACCTCCGCTGCGCTCCGGTACGGAGTGAGCAAAGGCATCAGCGAGAGTCAAGGTGCTGTTCACTTCTTGACCTTGGGGGTGTCGGCGCCGAGTTCGAGGGGCTCGGGTTCGGGGACGCCCTCCATCCACTCGCCGAGCCGGTCCTTGTCGTGCAGCAGGTCCGCAATACGCGGCTCGGAGTACTCGAACTCGGGACTCCAGAACAGCGCGTCGAACGGGCAGACCTCGACGCAGATCCCGCAGTACATGCAGAGGCCGTAGTCGATGTCGAACCGGTCGAGGATGTTGACGCTGCGCGGGCGACCGCCTTCACGGCGCGGCGGACGCAGCTCCTTGTGACCCTCGATGTAGATGCACCAGTCCGGGCAACTGCGACCGCACAGCATGCAGGCAGTGCAGTTCTCTTCCTTGAGTGCGATGACGCCACGAGCGCGCGGCGCCGGATCCTCACGCTCGTGCGGGTACTGGACGGTGACCGCGCCCTCGAGCATGGTGCGGAAGGTGACGCCGAGCCCACTGATGACGCCGGGCAACTTCGGCTTCGAGAACTTGGCCATCAGGGCACCGCCACCTTGATGATTGCGGTCGCGATGATGTTCAACAGACCGATCGGGATCAGGTACTTCCACGCGATCGCCTGGAGTTGGTCTTCTCGCAACCGGGGGTAGGTGAAGCGCACCCAGAACATGAAGAACGCCACGGCCATCAGCTTCACGAACAACACGATCGGCCCAAGGAGGTCAGCCAAGCCGCCGTTCACACCCGGGATCGCGTAGCCGCCGAGGTACAGAGTGGCGGCCAGCGCGGCGAAGGCGAAGGCGGTGCCGAACTCGCCAATGAAGAAGAAGAGGAACCGGAACCCGGTGTACTCCACCATGTACCCGGCCACGAGCTCGGACTCGGCGACGGGCATGTCGAAGGGGGTCTGGGTCAGCTCGGCCTGCGCGGCGATGAGGAACAGGACGAAGCCGACGATCTGGGTGAGTATGAACGGGTTGCCGAAGAAGTCCATCCCGAAGATCGAACCGTTGGCCTGCGCTATGACGATGCCGTTGAGGTTCATGGTCCCGGCTTGGATCACCACACCGACGACGGCGAGCAGCAGTGGCAGCTCGTACGCGATGAGCTGCGCGGCCGCGCGCAAAGCACCGATCAACGCGAACTTGTTGGCGCTGGCCCAGCCGGCCATCAGGACGCCGACGACGGAGAGGCTCGACACCGCGAGCGCGTAGAACACCCCGACGTCGAGATGCTGGACCACCAGCCGCGGGCCCGTGGGGATGACGAGGAAGATCAGGAAGGTGGAGATCACCACGATCGCCGGCGCCAGCGCGAAGACCCGCCGGTCCGCCTCGTCCGGCATGATGTCCTCCTTCTGGAGGAACTTGATGCCGTCACCCACGAGCTGGAACCAGCCGTGGAAGCCGCCGGGATCCATCGGACCGAGCCGGCTCTGCATGTGGCTCATCATCTTCAGCAGGAACGTGTACCCGAGGATGAGCGCGCCGAGGGGAATGATCATCAGCACGATCAAGGTCTTGATCGCGAGGGTGGTCCCCCAACCGATTTCGAGCGCGAGTGTCATGACGCTGCGCTCCGCATGGCGCAGGAACGCGCGACGTTCTGGCTCCACTCCGCGTGGCTAGTCACGTGCGGCATCAGCGGTCGATGTCTCCGAGGATGAAGTACAGGCTGCCCATGATGGTGATGACGTCCGGAACGTAGACGCCGCGCAGGAGCCACGGCAGGATCGAGACGTTCGAGAACGACGCGGAACGGATCTTGACGCGGAACGGTCCCGTCGCGCCCTTCGAGACGATGTAGTAGCCCATTTGGCCGAGTGGGTTCTCGACCTCGACCCATACCTCGCCCTCGGGCACCTTGATGATGCGGGGCACCTTGGCCATGATCGAGCCGGCCGGAAGACCGTCGAGCAGTTGGATCACCATCCGCACGGCTTCGCGCGTCTCCTGCAACCGCACCCAGTACCGAGCGAACGAGTCGCCGTCGGGGTGGGTCCAGACCTTGAAGTCGATCTCGGGGTACGCGAGATACGGCTTGCCGTCCCGCCGCAGGTCCCAATCGACCCCGGACGCGCGCAGGTTCGCGCCGGACACTCCGTACGCGGCGCCGAGCTCGCCGGGGATGATGCCGATGCCTCTGGTGCGGGCCTCGAAGATCTCGTTGCCGACGAGCACGTCTTCGAAGTCGTCGCAGCCCTTCAGGATCTTGTCCATCGTGGCGCGACACTCCGAGATCCAGCCCCACGGGAGGTCGTCCTTCAGCCCGCCGATGCGGTTGAAGTTCGGGTGGAAGCGACCGCCGGTGGCGCCCTCGATGAGGTTGAGGACCAGCTCCCGGTCGCGGAATCCCCAGAACGCGGGCGTGAGCGCACCGACCTGCAGGCCCATCTCACCGAGGAACAGATAGATGGTGGCGATCCGGCTCAACTCGGTGAGGATCGTGCGGATCCACTGCGCGCGCGGCGGTGCCTCGACGCCCATGAGTTGCTCGGCGCCGCTGACGAACGGGACTTCGTTCGCGAAGCTGGACAGCCAGTCGATGCGGTTGATCAGCGTGGTGATCTGGGGGTAGGTGCGGAACTCGCTGAGCTTCTCGTACCCGCGGTGCATGTAGCCGATCACCGGATCCGCGGCGACGACCCGCTCACCGTCGAGGCGCACGACCAAACGCAGCGTCCCGTGGGTGGCCGGGTGTTGCGGACCCAGGTTCAGGATCATGTCGCCGTTGTCGAGCTCGACGTTGACCCGGGCGTTCTCCAGGGTGCGGTGCAGCGCGGGATCGACCTCGAAGCCGGGAGTCTCGGTGGTGGTCATGCCGCTCCCTCGTCTTCAGGGGTGTCGTCACCGGGCATGGGTTCCACGTCCACCAGTCCGGGCCAGGGCTTTACCTCGCGTGCGATGAGGGCGAAGTCCTTGCGGAGTGGGTTGCCCTCGAACTCGGCCGGGAGATACAGCGGTCGGATCTTCGGGTGTCCGGTGAAGTCGATGCCGTACATCTCCCAGCACTCGCGCTCGTGCCAATCTGCGCCGGGGTAGACCGACACCCAGCTGTCGACGGCGGGTGCGGCCTCGTCGACGTCGGTCTTGAGGGTGATGCCCCAGTGCTTGGTGGTCGACTGCGCGTGCGCGAAGACCTGGAACCGCCCTTTGGAGCCCGTGACCCCGAAGGTCATCGTGTCCGGCTGCACCGGCGCCGAGGTGTCCGTGCCTTCGTCGCCCGGAGTTTTCGGCGCGGGCATCCAGTCCATCCCGGCGATGAAGGAGAGGTAGTCACAGTCCAGATCGGCGCGCGCGACTTCGGCGGCGCGCTTCCATGCGTCGGGTCGCACCCGCACCACGAGCGTCCCGTGTGACTCGGCGTGGTCGATGACACCGTCACCAAGGCCGGCTTCGAACCGGGCGAACCGCGCTTCGATCTCGGGGTCGAGTTCGGGCTCGGGTTCGGGCGCCGGCTCGGCGGGTTTCGGTTCCGCCTCGACGGCGGCCTCGGGCGCTTCGGCTTCGGCCACGGGGGTTTCGGCTTCGGCTGCAGCTTCCTCGGGTGCGTCAGGCGCGCCGACCTCAGGGGTCTCGTCGGCCATCGGTCTAGGCCTGCACCGGAGTACGGTCGGTCTCGACCGGGACGTATTCGCCGCGCCAGCGGGCGGCCAGCTCGTCGTTGCCGATGCCTTCGTGCTGGATGCGCTCCTGGAGCATCACGATGGCCTCGAGCAGGGCCTCGGGACGCGGCGGGCACCCGGGCACGTAGATGTCCACCGGAATGATCTGATCGACGCCCTTGGTGACGGAGTACGAGTCCCAGTACGGTCCCCCGCAGTTCGCACACGAACCCATGGAGATGACGTACTTCGGGTCCGGCATCTGCTCGTACAGGCGGCGAATCGCCGGTGCCATCTTGTCCGTCACCGTGCCCGAGATGACCACGAGGTCAGCCTGGCGGGGACTGGCAGGAAAGGGGATGACGCCGAGGCGCATCATGTCGTACCGAGGGCTTGCCAGCGCGGCGCCCATCTCGATGGCGCAGCAGGCGAGGCCCCACTGGAACATCCACAAGCTGTACTTCCGGCTGTAGTTCAGCAGCCAGGTGACGGGCTTCAGCGGCTTCTTTCCGAAGACGCCCTTCTCGACTAAGCCCACCGCAGCACACCCTTTCGCCACGCGTAGACCAGGCCCAGGGTGAGGATGACGATGAAGACGATCATCGAGACGAGCGACTGCACACCGAGCTGCTCAACTCTGACTGCCCACGGGAAGATGAAGACCGCTTCCACGTCGAACATCACGAACAGCAGGGCATAGACGTAGTACCGGACGTTGGACTGGCCCCATCCGCCGACGGGGTCCGATCCGGATTCGTAGGTGACGTACTTCTGGGGCTGCGGGCGCGTCGGACGGACGAGTCGGCCGAGGCCGAGCATTCCCGCAACCATCGCGATACCCGCGCCGATGAGCACGGCGACCGCGAGGTACTCCCGGTAGTACTGAGTCACGCGGTCCCTCCGACCCGACGCCAGAACGGGGCGAGTATAGGTCTGGCCTTTTCGATGGCCTCAAACCGTAGAGAGGGTGAATTTCCGCCTCGGTCAGCCAGGGCGATCCCGAACCAACGCGCGAATTGCGCACCCATGGGGTGCGCTACGAGAGCTCGTTGCGTGGGGCCGACTCGCGGCCCGGATCAGAAGATGAGCGACGCGTCTCGGGCGAAGTCGATGATGATCGTCGGCAGGACGCCGACCCAGACGGTCATGACCACACAGATCGCGAGCACCGCTGCGACCGGCACGCCGATTGCGGGCCATGTCGGGGCGGTCTCGAGTTCATCCGGCAGCTCCTGCTCGTCTGCCGCCGCGTACATGGTGAGAATGACCCTGAGGTAGAAGAACGCGGCGATCACCGACGTCACGACGCCGGCAATGAGCAGGGCGTAGGAATGAGCACCGGCCGCGGCGGCGAACACGCCCAGCTTGGCAATGAAACCGGCCGTCGGTGGGATACCGGCCTGGGCGAGCAGGAAGAACGCGAGCAGTGCGGCTATGACCGGCCGGCGCCGTCCGTAGGCGCGAAGGTCCGAGATGGCGTGAAGATCGTCGGTGCCGCCGAGCGCCACCACGATCGCGAAGGCGCCGATGGTCATGAATGCGTACACGAACAGGTAGACGAGCGACGACTGCAGCCCTTTGGCAGTCCCCGCCTGCACGCCGATCAGGATGTAGCCGGCGTGGGCGATCGACGAGTACGCCAACAGCCGTTTGAGGTCCGTCTGCCACAGCGCCCCGAAGGTGCCGCCGAGGAGTGTGACCAGCGCAAGGGCGAAGATCAGCTGGCGCCAGTCGCTCGAGTACTGCGCGAGCGCGGTGTACAGGATCCGCAGCAGCGCCGCGAACCCGGCCGCCTTCGTAGCCGACGCCATGAACGCAGTCACCGGACTCGGCGAGCCTTCGTAGACGTCCGGGGTCCACATGTGGAACGGGACCGCCGCCACCTTGAAGGCGAGTCCTACCAGGAGCAGCACCATCCCGGCGATCAACGAGCCTTCGTTGACGAGCACACGGGTGGCGAGAAAGGTCTGGATGCCTTCGAGCGAGGTGGTGCCGGTGGCGCCGTACACGAGCGCTACGCCGTACAGGAAGATCGCGGACGAGAACGCTCCGAGCACGAAGTACTTGATGCCGGCTTCGAGCGATCGGGCACGGGTCCGGTCGTAGGCCGCCAACACGTACAACGGGATCGACAGCACTTCCAGCGCCACGAACACCACGATCAGGTCGTTCGCACCGGCCATGACCAACATGCCGGCCGCGGACATCAAGACCAACGCCACGTATTCAGGGCGAGACTCGATGCCCCGCGCCACGAGGTACTCACTGGACAAGAGCAGCATCAAGATCGCCGAGATAATCACGATGACGCTGATGAACACCGAGAAGCCGTCGAGCGCGGTCATGTGCGCGAGCGCATCCGAGGGACCACCGTCGACGACGACGCTCCACTGCTTCGTCAGGTAGAACGCCGAGAGGGCGAGCCCGAGAACACCGATGAGGAGCGCGGGCTCGTAGGTCCGCACGCGGTCGCGTGAGATGGCCTTGAACAAGACGATGAGGAGCGCCGCCGCCACCAGGACGACCACGGGCGCGATCGAAGTCCAATCGACCCTGGGCGCGACGATGGCGATCATCGGCATCCCTTCACGCCGCTCAGGTCCATTCGATCCGAGGCGGGACGCTGCATCGTTTGCGTCCGGATCTCGAAGCTGCGCACCGCACACTTGACCGTCGGCTCGATGCGATCGAGGACCGGCTTCGGGTAGAGACCGATGAACAGCGACAACGCGAGTAGCGGCACGACCACCAACATCTCACGACCGTTGGCGTCGGCCATCTCGGCATTCTCACCCTCGGGGACTCCGGTGAAGACGCGCTGGAACATCCAGAGCATGTACACCGCGCCGAGGATCACGCCGGTGGTGGCGACGATGCCCCACCAGCGATGCACGGCGAAGGTTCCCAGCAACGCGAGGAACTCGCCGACGAAACCCGAGAACGCCGGCAATCCGATCCCGGCGAACATCGCGACCAGGAACATCGCGGTGAGCTTGGGCGCAGATTTCCAGATACCGCCGAACTGGTCGATCTGGCGAGTGTGGCGACGCTCGTAGAGCATGCCGATCACGAGGAACAACGCACCGGTGGTGAGCGGGTGACTGACCATCGTGAAGGTGGCACCGTCGAGACCGAAGATCGTGATGGAGAAGATCCCGAGCAGAATGAAACCCATGTGCGCGACCGACGAATACGCGATCACCCGCTTCGCGTCCTTCTGCATCGCCGCGACGATCGAGCCGTAGACGATCCCGATCACGGCGAGGGTGAGGAAGAGCGGGGCGAAGTGAGCCGACGCTCGCGGGAAGAGTTCGAAGCCGAAGCGCAGGACGCCGTACGCACCCATCTTGAGGATGACGCCGGCCAAGACCACGGAGCCGGCCGTCGGCGCTTCGGTATGCACGTCCGGCAACCAGGTGTGGAACGGGAACAGCGGCGCCTTCACTGCGAATGCAGCCATGAAGCCGAAGAACAGCCAGTACTCGGTGGTGGTCGACATGCCGCCGGTGGTCCACGCGGCCAGGACGCGGTAGTCGAAGGTGAGCGTGCCCGTGTCCGATTGGTGCAGGAACGCGAGCACGAGCATCGCCGCAAGGAGAAACGCGGAACCGGCTGCGGTGTAGATGAAGAACTTGGTGGCGGCGTACTTGCGGTTCGCGCTGCCCCAGCCCGCGATGAGGAAATACATCGGGACCAACATCGCTTCCCAGAAAATGAAGAAGCCGATGAGGTCGAGGCTGAGGAAGATGCCGAGAATTGCACCTTCGAGGAGGAGGAACCAGAAGACGTAGGCCTTGGCTCGGTGCTCGATCTTCGCCGAGGCAAGCAATCCGATCGGGAACAGCAGTGCGGTCGCCACGACCATGAACAAGCTGAAGCCGTCGACACCGACGATGTAACCGACGCCGAGGGAATCGAACCACCGGTTGTGTTCGAGGTATTGGAACCCTCCGAAGTTCGTGCGGAACTTCCAGAGCAACAGCAGCGCGAAACCGAGGGTGGCCATCGACACCATGAGGCCGATCGCGCGTGCCAACTCGGGACGACGCGCCGGAGTGAGGAGCACCAGCAGCGCACCAAGGATCGGCGCGACGACGATCGCCGTGAGAATCGGATACCCGCCCATCACCTGTCCTCTTGCCCCTGCGGGGCGGGCCGGACGGGCCACACTTCGCTGGCCGACCGCATCCAACCGCGTGCCATCTCCGCTGCGTTCCTGGCTCTGTCCTCTTGCCCCTTCGGGGCGGGCCGGACGGGCCACACTCCACTGGCCGAACGGCTACAACCGCGTGCCATCTCCGTTGCGTTCCTGGTCACGCCACACCTACTCGCCAGAGGGCCCAAATGAGGAGGGCGGCCATTCCCGCGGCGATTCCGAGGGCGTACTGACGCACCAGGCCGGTCTGCAGGCGGCGCATGCCGGTTCCCGCGGCGCCGACGCCACGGGCAATCCCGTTGACCGCACCGTCGATGACTTTTTGGTCGAGCACCTCCGCGAGCCATTGCGCACCGCGACGGATCGGTCCACCCACCGCGGCCGCGATCGCCTCGTCGTAGTACCAGGCGTGACCGAACAGGCGCCCGAGCGGTCCGAGGCGACGGTCGAGCGGATCGACGGCCGGGTCTTCCAGTCCCCGTCGAAACATGGCGTAGGTGAACACGATCCCGATACCGGCGACGACCACCGCGAGGACGTCGAGGCCGAAGGCCGACCAGAAGCTCGATGCGTGCGGCGACTCGACCCCGCCGAACACGGGTTCGAGGAAGTGACCGAGGAACTCGAGGCGGGTGAATGGCAGGTCGAGCACACCACCGATCACCCCGAGCGCGGCGAGGATGACCACCGGCATCACCATCAGCCCGTTGCCCTCGTGCGGCTCGCCCTCGTGCACCGGCCAAGTGGGCGGCGTCCCGTAGTCGACGGTCGGCGAGACCGTCGGGTCCACGTCGTGCTTCTCCGGCACGACTGCGACCGGTTCCTCCGCGGCATCGACATCGGCGTCCGGCACAGCAGATGCGGTGGCGTGGAACCGTTCGTTGCCGTAGAAGACGAGCATCACCTCGCGGGTCATGTAGCTCGCGGTGAGCAGCGCGGCTGCGAGCCCGATCACGTACACGCCGTACTCCTGACCGAAGAACGCGCTGCTGAGCACGTCGTCCTTCGCCCAGAAGCCGGCGAGCGGCGGGATACCCGCTATGGCAAGCGTCGCGACGACGAAGGCCATCGAGGTGAACGGCATGAAGCGTCGCAACCCGCCCATCGTGCGGATGTCCTGGTTCTCGTGGGTCCCGTAGATCACCGTTCCCGAACCAAGGAACAACGCCGCCTTGTAGAACGCGTGGACCAGCACGAAGAAGACCGCGATCGAGTATGCCCGGACACCGACGGCGAGGAACATGTATCCGAGCTGACTGATCGTGCTGTAGGCGAGCACGCGCTTGATGTCGGGCTGGACCAAGGCGACGGTTCCGGCGAGCAGCGCGGTCAGCGCACCGACGATCGCAACGACGTCGAGCGCGATGTCGCTGCGTTCGAAGAAGGGATGGGCCCGGCAGACGAGGAACACGCCGGCGGTGACCATGGTGGCCGCGTGGATGAGGGCCGAGACCGGGGTGGGGCCTTCCATCGCGTCCGGCAACCAGACGTGCAGACCGATTTGTGCGCTCTTGCCCACGCAGCCGACGAAGAGCAACAGCGCAATCGCGGTGGCGGTGCCCTTCGAGATACCACCTGCGTGCGCGGACATCTGGGTGTAGTCGAGACTGCCGAGCGCGCCGACGATGAAGAATATCGCGATCATGAAGCCGAAGTCGCCGACGCGGTTGGTGACGAACGCCTTCAGCGACGCGCTCGACGCACGCGGCCGCTCGAACCAGAAGCCGACGAGGAGGTACGAGCAGAGGCCCACTCCCTCCCACCCGAGGAACGTGAGCAGGAAGCTGCTGGAGAGGACCAAGACCAACATCGCGGTGGCGAACAGGTTGAAGTAGGCGAAGAACCGCGAGTACCGCTCGTCGCCCTTCATGTACCCGACGGCGTAGAGGTGGATCAGCGACCCGACGCCGGTCACCAACAGGATCCACGTGACCGACAACGGGTCCGCGAGGAATCCGAGGTGCACCTTCAGGTTGCCGGCCGAGAGCCAGGTGAAGACGTTACTGACGTGCGTGCGCTCCTCACCGGGCAGTGACAGCAGCGCGATGAACATGACGACCGACCACACGAAGGCGAGGCCCATCATCGCGGTGGCCAACCAGCCCGCCTTCGGCTCGCCGATGCGTTTCCCGGCAAAGAGCAGCACCACTGCGCCGGTGAGCGGCAGCAGCGGCACCAGCCACGCCAAATCGAGAATGTCGCGAGAGGTCATGCCTATCCCTGCAGCAGATCGACGTCGTCAGCGGTCGCGCCGTTGCGGCGACGCCGGAAGATGGCCACGATGATCGCGAGTCCGATTGCAACCTCGGCCGCGGCGACCACCAGTACGAAGAACACGATCGCTTGTCCGCTGATGTCGTTGAGGGCGCGGGAGAAGGCGACGAAGGTGACGTTCACCGCGTTCAACATCAGTTCGACGCACATGAACATCACGAGGACGTTGCGCCGGACCAACAGGCCGACCGCACCGATCCCGAAGAGGATCGCGGCGAACGTGAGGTAGTAGGTGGAGGAGAGGTGCGTCGCGGCGATCACGAGTCCGGCACTTCCGAGTCCGGCACTTCCGAGTCCTGCACTTCCGAGTCCTGCTCTTCCAGTTCGTGCAGCTCGTCACGCGCCGGGAGATGAGAACGGCGGGCAAGGACCACGCCGCCGATGACCGCGATCACGAGCAGGACGGCGGTGAGTTCGAACGGCCAGAGGAACGTGGTGAAGAGGCTGTCGGCGACGGCCTTGACGTTGTTGGTGCCGGCCGGACTCACCACGCCGCGCGACGCAAGGTCACCGGAGGTCCAGTTCGCGTTCCCGAGGACGATGAAGGCCGCCACCGACACCACGCCCACCCCGATGGCGAGGGGGCGCTGTGACTTCACCGGATCGTGCAGGGACTCGTGTCGGTCCACACCGAGCAGCATGATCACGAAGAGGAACAGGACGACGATCGCGCCGGCGTACACGATGACCTGCACGGCGGCGAGCAGCTGAGCGTCCTGGATGACGAACAACACCGCGATCGAGATGAGCACGCCGACGAGACACAGCGCCGAGTGCACCGGGTTGCGCATGAGCACGACACCGAGCGCGCCGGCGAGAGCCAGCGCACCGAAGATGAAGAACAGCACGGCTTCAGGCATCGTGCTCAACGCCGCCGGGTGCTGCGGCCTCGATGGACTCACTGGATTCGGAACTCGCGACGTCGGACTCGAGATCGGCCTCGTCCTCGGACTGGCCGACCTCGGCCGGGCGTTCCCCGAACCCGAGCTCGTTGCTCCATGCAATGCGCCCCGCGAAATCGATGTCGCCGCTCGGCGCGGTGGCTCGCATCCAACCGCTCGTCAGGTCATCCTCGCCGCCCATCCAGAGTTCCCACGGTTGGCGTTTCGCTCGACCGTCGTCGCCGACCAGCAACTCGGCCTTCGTGTAGATCGCGTCTTCACGATTGCTGAACGAGAACTCGAAGAGTTTCGTCTCGGTGATGGCTTCGGTCGGGCACGCCTCGACACACAGGTCGCAGTGGATACACCGCAGGTAATTGATCTCGTACACGAAGCCGTACCGCTCACCGGGTGAGACCGGCGCGTCGGGCGGGTTGTCCGCGCCGCGCACGTAGATGCACTGCGCCGGGCACACGCCGGCACAGAGCTCGCACCCGATGCACTTCTCCATGCCGTCTTCGTACCGGTTGAGGACGTGACGACCGTGGAACCGCTCGGGCTTCGGTCGCTTCTCATCCGGATACGGCGTGGTGACACGTGGCCGGAACATCTGGCGCCACGTCACCCCGAAACCTTTCGCCAAGCCCATTAGACGACCTCACTCACGGGTTCGTCCCGGCGCGGCATACACATGCGCAGCAGACCGAGGATCACAATCGCTCCACCAAAGGCCGCGGGAACCGCGATCCAGCGTTCCCAACCCTGATCACGGGCAACGACGACGACGCCCGTCACCATCACCGCGAGGAAGGAGATCTCAATGAGCCACTTCCAGCCGAGGTCCATCAGCTGGTCGTAGCGCAAGCGCGGGAGGGAAGCCCGCAACCACACGGTCCCGAACAGCAGCGCCATCAACTTGAGGAAGAACCAGAAGATCGGCATCAGCCAGACGTTGACGACACCGGTCTTGGGCAGGAACCCGAGCGCCGGGCCCGACGGTCCGCCGAGGAACAGGGTCACTGCGATCGCCGACATCGTGATGACGTTCATGAACTCGGCGAGGAAGAAGATGGCGAACCGGATACCGGTGTACTCGGTGTGGAATCCACCGACGAGTTCCTGTTCGGCTTCCACCAGGTCGAAGGGTGGGTGGTTCGTCTCGGCCACCGCCGCGATGACGAAGATCACGAACGAGACGATGGCGACGGACCAGTACCAGTCCGTGACGAACGAGTGCCAGCTCGTCCACGCTTGCGCGTTGGCAATCCCCCGTGTGCTGAGCGTGCCGGAGTGCAACAGGACGGCCACGACCGAGAGCCCGAACGCCGCTTCGTAGGACAGCAGCTGCGCCGAGGCGCGAACGGATCCGAGCAACGGGTACTTCGAGCCGCTGGCCCACCCCGCGAGCATCACGCCGTACAGACCGATGCCCGACATCATCAGGAGGAACAGGACGCCGATCGGTGGATCGGCGAGCTGGAGGTAGGTCTGGTGTCCGGCGATGGAGACCTTGCCGCCGATGGGGATGATCGAGAAGGCAAGGAAGGCCGGGAGGACCGAGAGGTACGGAGCGAGGCGGAACACCCAGCGGTCTGCGGTATCAGGGATCGACTGCTCTTTGAAGAAGAACTTGATGCCATCGGCCAACGTCTGGAGGATGCCCCACGGTCCTGCGTTGTCCGGGCCAACGCGGTTCTGCATGTCTGCGATGACCTTGCGCAGGAACCAGATGTAGAACATGACGAGGACGAGCAGCAGCGCAAAGATCACGACCGTCTTCGCGATGACGATCAGTACCACCGTGAGATCGATATCACCACCGAGCAGCGGATCCGCCGCCAGTACTGCGCTCATGATTCCCGCTCCGCTGCGCTCATCGGATGGACTCCACGCGGAGGTCGGTGACGGGGGCGGAGGCGTCGATGAGGGAACCGGCGCCGGCACCCGGCAGGTTCCAGGCCAGCACTGCGGTTCCGGCGGTGACGCCGGTATCGGCCCGGACCACCAGATCGAGCTGCCCACGTGCGGACGCGATCCGAACTCGGTCGCCATCCGAGACGCCGATGCGATCCCGATCGGCTGCGTTGAGGCGGAGTTCGACAGGACGAACGAGCGATGCGAACGCGGGGGTTGCCTGCGCCATCACGCCACCGTCGTAGAGAACTCGACTGCTCACGAGGCGCAGAGCGTAGGCGTCACGGCCCGGACGTGACGGGGTCGGCGCGTGACCGTCCCAGGTATGCAACGCCGGAAGCTCCGGACCGGCGACGACCGGTGCGACCTCGTTACCGGCTGCCTCGCTCGTGGCGTCACCGGCAGCAATGGGCGCGCCTTCGGATCCTGCGGGTTCGGACTCTCCGGCGGTGACGACGGCTTCGGCCGCGCCGTCTTCGCCGCCGGCTTCGAGATCGGCACCCGGCGCTATCGGTTCCCACGATGCTGCGGTGATCGGAATCGACAGCCGCCCGAGGACCAGCTCATCGGCGTGCTCGGCGATCGGCAGGACGGCGCCGTCACGCGCGCGGCGCAACAGCGCGGCGTCGACGCCGGCAAAGGCCGGCGCCACCCGGGCGATCTCGTCTTGCACTTCTTCTGCCGTCGCGAGATCGAAGTCTTCGCGCAGACGCAGCGCGAGTTCAGCCGCGATCCGCCAGTCCGGCATCGCCGTGCCCTCGGGCGTGACCTTGCGCGTGACCCGTTGCACCCGGCCTTCGAGGTTGGTGACGGTGCCGTCCTGCTCGCCCCATGCGGTCACCGGCAAGAAGACGTCGGCGGCACGATTGCTGGGGGTGATGAAGGTGTCGACTGCGATCGTGAACCCCGCGCCGGCCAACCCTCGAGTGGCCAGATCGGCGTCCGGACAGTCGCCCAGCGGATCCGCACCGAGAAGGATGAGTGCACCGATCCGCTGATCCGCCGCGGCCTCAAGGATGCCGAGCGCGTCGAGACCCGGCTCGCTCGGCACTGCGCCCCAGAGTTCCTCGAACCAGTCCCGGCCGGCTTCGAGCGACACGCGACCGGGGAGAAACCCCGGCGCGAGGCCCAAGTCCAGCGCGCCGCGCACGTTGCTCCGCCGCAGCGCCACGAGAAAGCCGGCGTGATCGATCTCGGCGAGTTTCGCAACTGCGCCGACCGTGGCGTCAGCGTGCTCGGCGAGGTTGGCTCGCCCGACGATCACGACGACCTGACCCGAACGACCGCTGAGCGCGCCGGCCGCGGCGTCGATTGCGTCGTCACCGGCGGCGGTGCCACCGATCGCACTGACCAGCGCAGCCGCGGTGTCGTTCTGTTCGCCCGGCGCGTGACGCAGGCTCGCGACGGCGTATTTCGTCAGCCCCGTGGCCGCCGACGTGATCTCGATCAGCGGCACACCGAGTTCCGCGGCCGCGCGACGGGCGCGCAGATACAGCACCGGTACTTCTTCCTTCAGGTCGACCCCGAGCACCACGATTGCTCTCGCGTCGTCGAGGTCCGAGATGAGCGCGTGCGGAAGTCCGAGCGCAACCGCGGCCGGCAGCCCGTCGCCGAACTGCGCGTCGACATTGTCGGTTCGCAGTACGCCCTTGGCGAAGCGCGCCCAGACGTAGGCGTCCTCGTTGGTACCGCGCGCACCACCGAGGAGCGCGACGCTCGAAGCGCCACCCTTCGCGAGTGCGTTGCGGAGACCGTCGGCCGCCGCGTCCAACGCCTCGGGCCAGGAGCACGCCACCAGTTCGCCGTTGCGCCGGACCATCGGGTGGCGCACGCGGTCTTCTTGGTTGATCGCGTCGTGGCCGAAACGACCCTTGTCGCAGAGCCACCCGTGGTTGACGGGCTCGCTGTCGATGCCGAGCAACCGCACCAGGCGGTTCGAACTCGACTCGAGCGCGGCGCGGCAGTGCATCGAACAGGTGGTACAGCTGGTCTCGACCGCGGTCAGGTCCCACGGCCGGGCACGGAACCGGTACGGCTTCGCCGTGAGCGCGCCGACCGGACAGATCTGCACGGTGTTGCCCGAGAAGTACGACGAGAACGGCTCGTCCGGGAACGTTGCGATCTCGGTGTGGCCGCTGCGCTCGTTGAACGTGATGAGCGGGTCGCCCGCGATCTCGTCCGCGAAGCGGGTGCAACGCGCGCACTGGATACAGCGCTCGCGGTCCAGCAACACGAGGTCCGAGATCGCGATGGGCTTCTCCCAGTGTCGCTTCTCTTCGGTGAAACGAGACTCGCCCGGACCGAACGCGAGCGTGGTGTCTTGGAGCGGACACTCGCCACCGCGGTCGCACACCGGACAGTCAAGCGGATGGTTGATGAGCAAGAACTCGAGCACTCCGTCCTGCACGCTCTTCACCGCGTCCGAGAGCGTGTTGACGACCATGCCGTCCGCCACCGGCGTGGTGCAGGCGGGTGGCAGACCACGCACGCCTTCGATCTCCACCAGGCACATCCGGCACATACCGACCGGCTTCATCCGTTCGTGCCAGCAGAACCGCGGAATGTACGTGCCGTGCTCCTGCGCGGCCTTGATCAGCAGCTCGCCCTTCGGCACCTGCACCGTCTTGCCGTCGATCGTGATCGAAACAAGATCCACACCCGTGCTCGCTTCGGTCGCCGTCACTGCATTGCCCCTGCCGTCACGGGAATGGCGCGCGGGCCGTTGGAGCACATGGCGATGACTTCTTCACGGAAGTATTTGTGGAGGCTCGCCACGCCCGACACCGCAGACGGGCCGAGCGGGCAGATGGTGGTCTGGGTGAACGGCGCGTTCAGCACGCCGGGAGAAATGGAGTTGCCCACCGAGAAGAGCAGGTCCAGATCGTTGGGCCGACCCTCCCCGTGGGAGATGCGGTAGAGCACCTTCTCGATCCAGCCGGCGCCTTCCCGACACGGTGTGCACTTGCCGCAGCTCTCGTGCGCAAAGAACTTGGCGAGGCGCCACGCGATCAGCGCCGGGTTCACGGTGTCGTCGTAGACCATCACCGCGCCCGAGCCGAGCATGACACCGAAGGTCTGCTGCACGAAGTCCATGTCGAGTGGCGCGTCGAGGTGTTCGTCCGAGCCGGTGAGCCACTGACTCGATGCTCCGCCGGGAATGAAGAATTTCACCGGCCGGCCGCTCGGGGTTCCGCCACCGAGTTCGGGCGAGAAGATGAGGTCTCGGAAAGTAATCCCGAGTTCGACTTCGTAATTGCCGGGGCGCTTGACGTGACCGGAGAGGGAGAAGATGCGCGTGCCGGTGGACTTGTTGACACCGAGTTCTGCGTAGCGCTCGCCACCCATCGCGATGATGTGCGGCAACGTTGCGAGGGTCTCGACGTTGTTCACGACCGTCGGCTTCGCGTAGAGGCCGGCGACTGCGGGGAAGGGCGGTTTGATGCGCGGCATCCCGCGCTCACCTTCGAGGCTCTCGATGAGCGCGCTCTCTTCGCCGCAGATGTACGCACCGGCACCGCGGTGAACGACGATCTCGAGGTCGAATCCCGAGCCCTGGATGTTGGCGCCGAGGAAACCCTTGGCCTTCGCGTCCCGAATCGCGTCCGTGAGGCGTTCGTAGCCGAGCGCAAACTCACCGCGCAGGTAGATGAAGGCGAGGTGACAACTGACCGCGAACGCGGCAATGGCAATGCCTTCGACGAGCGCGTGCGGGTCGAGCTCGATGAGCATTCGGTCCTTGAAGGTGGACGGCTCCCCTTCGTCGGCGTTCACCACGAGGTATCGCGGGAACGAGTCTGGTGCGAGGAACGACCACTTCGTCGCGGCCGGGAAGCCCGCACCACCGCGACCGCGCAGACCCGACGCCGCGACCTGTTCTTTACCGATCGACTCGGGCGCCATGCCCAGCGCCTGCTTGAGCGACTCGTACGCGCCCGACGCGAGCGCACCGTCCATCGTCCACGAGTCCTCGGGACGCTCACGCAAGCGCGCCGTCACCAAGCGGGTCTCCGTTGCCGTCATCGAGTTCTACCTCCGGAGACACCGCGGGCGGTGAGCACACCGCTCTTGTAGTCGTCGACGATCGCAGCTGCGACTTCGGGGTTCAGATGCTCGTGGAACTCGTAGTTGACCTGCATCGACGGCGCGTTGTCGCACGCCGCGAGACACTCGACTTCTTCCACGTGCACGTCGCCGTCGTCGGCGTAGCGCTCCTCCAGGTGTTCGAGGATCTCGGGGCCACCGAGGATCAGACAGGTGACGTTCGTACACACGCTCACGACGTATTTGCCACACGGCGTGCGCTTGAACATCGTGTAGAAGCTGCACGTCCCGAGCACTTCGGCCGGGGTCTCGCCGACGAGCTGGGCGATCTCGCGCATCGCGTCGGGACTCAACCAGCCGTCCTGATCTTGCGCGAGATGTGCGAGCGGCAGGATGGCCGACTTGGGCTTCGGGTACTGCGCCACGATCTCGTGCGCCCGAACCAGGTTCGCGGCGTTGAAATGCCCGGGGCCGCTCGCGTTCATCGGTCCACCTCGCCCATGATGGGGTCGACGCTGGAAACGATGGCGACGCCGTCGGCAACCATGCGGTTCTCGATCATCGTGCTCATCGTCTGCAGGTTGTAGAAGGACGGCCCGCGCACGTGCATGCGAATGGGCTTTCCGGTGCCGTCGCTCACCATGTAACAACCGACCTCACCACGCGGTGACTCGGCCACGGCGTAGGTCTCGCCGGCGGGAACACGGAAGCCTTCGGTGAAGAGTTTGAAGTGGTGGATGAGCGCTTCCATCGATTCGTCGATGCGGGCACGCGGCGGCGGCGTGATCTTCTTGTTCTGCACGCGGTAATCGCCGCTGGGCATCATGTCCACGCACTGGCGCACGATCTTGATGGACTCGGCGATCTCGTACAGCCGGATCCGGTAGCGGTCGAAGCAGTCGCCGTTCTCGGTGTAGATGACGTCGAAGTCGACCTGGTCATACGCAAGGTACGGCTGAGTCTTGCGGAGATCCCACGCGAATCCGGTGGAGCGCAGGATCGGTCCCGACGCGGCCAGTGCGAGCGCCTCGTCCTTGGTGATAACGCCCACGCCGACCATGCGCTCGAGCCAGATCGGGTTCCCGGTGAGCAGGTCGTCGTACTCGCCGATGCCGCGCTCGACGAGGTCACAGACGTCCAGACAGGTGTCTTGCCAACCGTCGGGCAGGTCCGCCGCGACCCCACCGGGGCGTACGAAGTTGTGGTTCATGCGCAAGCCGGTGACCTTCTCGAGCACGCGCAGGACTTCTTCGCGCTCACGCCAACCGAAGAGCATCATCGAGACGGCGCCGAGGTCCATGCCGTTGCTCGCCTGGAAGAGCAAGTGGCTCGCCATGCGGCTGAGCTCGGCCAGCAACATGCGGATCCACGTGGCGCGTTCCGGCACGGTGACATCAAGCAACTGCTCGACGGCCATGGAGAACACCAACTCGTTCGCGATCGGTGACGCGTAGTCCATGCGCGTGACGTTGGTGCAGCCCTGCACGTAGGTGAGCTGCTCGCCCGTCTTCTCCATGCCGGTGTGGAGGTAGCCGACGATGGGCTTGGCGCGCACGACGGTCTCGCCGTCGAGTTCCATCATGATGCGCAACACGCCGTGCGTGGACGGGTGCTGCGGCCCCATGTTGATGATCATGGTCTGGCTTTCGCCCTCGACTTCGGGCCACGGGCCACCGGTCACGACGATCTCGGAATGCTGGGTGAGCAGCTGCTCGCCTTCGTCGGTCTGACGTTCCAAACGAACCTGCTCGGCGACGGCGGCGTCGGTCACGGCCGCGTCCGCATCGGTCTCGACGTGCTCGTGCTCGAAGTCGTTCATCTCGGGCCGGGGTCGCCTTTGAACGTGACCGGGACGCGGGCCGGGGCGTCGTCCTTGCGCAGTGGATGACCGACCCAGTCGTCGGGCATGAGGATGCGAGTGAGATCCGGGTGACCATCGAAGGTGATGCCGTAGAGGTCATAGACCTCGCGCTCGGCGAAGCTCATCCCGACGTACACCGGGGTGATGCTCGCGATGGTGGTGTCGTCCGCCGGCACTTCGGTGATCACGCGGATACGCCGATTCCGGGTGTGGGACAGGAAGTTGGCGACGATCTCGAACCGCTCGGGCGCCACACCGTCGATCACGACGCGCTCGACGTCGCCGAGGTGGTCCACCGCAGTGACGTCCATGCAGGACGTGAACTGCTCGTCGTCGCGCAGGAGCGTCGCCACCTCGGCCCAGTGCGCGCGATCGATGTAGACGACGGGCTGACCGTGTGACTCGTGGAAGATCGCATCGTCGAACTTGGCGCAGATCGCAGCGGCGACTTCGTCGGACGGAACGGGCGGCTCGACTTTGTGCTCTTCTTCACGAGCGTCGCCGGCGGTGTCCACGGCAGGATCGGCCACAGTGATCACGCCCTCGCAGCGGAGGGGGTAGGCAGGTCGACCAAAACACCGTCCTGCTGGGAGATTTCGATGCCGGCGCCACCGGTCGGCGATGCATCACGGCGCTTGAGGAGCTCGCCGGTTTTGATCTGCTCGTGCAGCGTAATGATGCCGTGGAGCAAGGTTTCCGGGCCGGGCGGGCAGCCGGGCACGTACACGTCGACCGGAACGATCTGATCGACGCCTTGGACGATGGCGTAGTTGTTGAACATCCCGCCGCTGCTGGCGCAGACGCCCATCGAGATGACCCACTTCGGCTCGACCATCTGGTCGTACACCTGGCGCAGGACCGGAGCCATCTTCTGGCTGACCCGACCGGCGACGATCATGAGATCGGCTTGGCGGGGACTGGCCCGGAAGGTCTCCATGCCGAAGCGGGCGAGGTCGTAGTGCGCGGCCCCGGTGGCCATCATCTCGATGGCGCAACACGCAAGACCGAAGGTGGCCGGCATGACCGAGTTGCGTCGAGCCCAGCGGACGAGGTCTTCCAAACGACCGGTCAGAAAGTTGTACGGGACTGCTTCGAGACCCATGACTACGCGGCCTCGTCCACTCGTTCGCTGACCGACGTCGGAGCTTCGGCTACACCGTCGGGCATGCCGGCGGCCCGCAGGACGGGACGGATAATGCGGCTCGCCACCTGGCGCACCGGTCCCCACTCGAGCGCACCGACACTCAACAGGTACGCAAACGGCACGATCAGGATCAGGAGGAACGTGCCCATCAGCGCGAGGCCGTACCCACCGAGGGAGCGAAAGACAGTGGAGAAGGGGTAGAGAAAGATGATCTCGACGTCGAGGACGATGAACGCCAACGCGACCAAATAGAACTTGACCGGGAAGCGCTCGACCGGCTCCTGCTCGGGCACGATGCCGCACTCATACGGAGCGGTCTTGGCCTTGGTGGGCCGCTGCACGCCGAGCAGGATCGACGCGAAGAACGAGATCGACACGAACACGATCACGAGGATGACCATCGCCAGGATCGGCAGGTACTGCGCCACGTTCACTCCCCTCACTGCTCGCCGCTGACCCAGCTCCGGCCGGGCGCGCCGAGGCTATCTGACCGGCTTCCGCGGCGGCGAGGTGGGCCGAGACGCGCACGGCAGCCGGCGGCAGGTCGGAAGAGATCCCTGTCCGCTCGTTGTAAGCATCGCCTCCGACGCGCGCCGGCCGCCTACGAACTTGTACAAGCATCGATGAGCGCCAACAAGTACAAACGTGGGACGACCGTGAGACGAACCCTGACCGAGCGCTACTGACGGGCGGGGCAGTGCGCGTGGCCGGCGTATCCGAGGGCCGCGACGACTGAACCGTCGGTGTCGGGGTGCACGGCGACGGCGTCACCGCCGATGCAGTTCCAGGTCTCACCGTCGGGGATCCACCGGCGCACCAACCGCCCCCGCTGCTTGACGATCAGCCAGGCGGTTCCGTCCGGCTGTCGGAGAATGTGGCCAGCCGCATTCGGCGGCAGGAGCGCGGCCGGGTCCGCCACGGGGTGGAACTCCGGCTCGGTGGCGCCGGGCCGGATCTGTGCGTAGCCGTGCTGGAACTCTTGGCGCAGACTCGGCATCGGGTTCTGCACGGGGATCCCGAGTTCAGGGTGCTGCCGCCACCACTCGACGTAGGCACCGGCGATCCAGAAGTACGGCGCATCACGCTGTTCGGCGACCAGCACCGTGCCCGCCGAGAGTTGGATCTCGACGTGGCCGTCGGCGGTCGTCGCGATCCGTTCCGGTAGCCCGCCGACAATCTGGGCGACGTCTCCGGACCGGCCGCCGATCTGGTGATACGAGGCGTATTGCGACCGGTTCATGCGCAGATGTACACCATTGGGCGAAAGAACGAGCGACCCATTGGATGTGCCGCGACGCACCAGGTCCTGCACGACCAGCGCCTTCCACCGGTACGCCGGTCCCGCCGCGCAACCCAACCGGACGCCCCCTTCCTGACGGAAGGTGACCATCAGCTGGTGCGCGAATGATTGTGCGGCCGGTTCCGCCGCAACGGCCGTATCCAGATCGCCGATGCGGCGGTCACAGTCGGTCTTCGCGGGTGTCGCACCGCCCGCCGGGGTCCCGGAGTTCGACGTCGCGTCCCGGTTGAGGAGCACGACTCCGACGGCCACCGCGACGGCCATCACGCCGACGCCGACCAATGCCAGTGACCGGATACGCGACGGTCGGCTCGGCTGATCCGCCGGCGACGGTGCCGTGAGCGCCTCGAACTGCGTCGCGACCGCGTCGATGACGAGTTCGAGACGCGAAACCGGACGGCCTTCGCCACGTTTGCGGAACGCGTCATAGGACACTCCGAACTCACCCGCGGCGCGCGTACCTCGGGCCTTCCCGGTTTCCCACGGCGTGGGACCGTACGGAAGCGGAAAGAGGTGGTGTGCCGCAGCGCGCATCGTGAGGTCGCCGATGTTCTCGATCGCCGCAGCCAACACCGCCGGCAACGCATCCCGCCCACCATGGTCGCGCATGCGTCGGTCGAGCGTCGGGAGCTCGAGTCCGAGCAGGCGGTCCATGCCGAAAGCGCGCGCCTGAACGACACGAAGGTCGGCGACTACCTGATCATCCTGTGCCATCTCGCACCTGCCCCCCACCTGCTTCAGCCCTGCGCTGCACACTCAGACCTGCGATTCAATCAGGTCACGCGGCTCCCCTCACTCTCCTCGGAAAACGGTCGCGCGTCCGGCGTATCGGGCGGTCACTCCACCGTCAACGCCAACTCGCCGGGGTCGAAGGTGGCGAGGGTGCGCTCGACGTCGCCGGATTCGAGGATGGCGCGGGCCAGCCGACCTTTGGTGGCCTTCCCGGCGTGGCCGGCGGGCTTTCCGTCCCGCGTGGCGAGCAGCGGGCGGACGAGGTCGTACCGACCTGGATCCGGGATCCACGCGGCCCGGTGCTCGTTGGGGAGCAGGTCCACGACGGTCGCGCCTTCGAGCCGATCGTTCAGGGCCCGCGTAATCGGTTCCTTCCAGAAGGCCCCGAGCCGGCCGATCGGTGGCAGTGCGGCCGACAGCTTCAACCGGAAGTCCGGGACCGGGTCCGACCACGCGGAGAGTCCCGCGACGGCTGACACCACGATCACGCCGGCCTCGGCGCGTCGGCGCGCCCGAGTCGTGAGGTCCGACGGACTCAACGCTTCCCACACCACCCCGCTGAACCGCAGCCACGCCGGCAGAGTCGGGCCGCCGACCACCGCGAGGTTCGCAGCCTTGGCCCGTCGCAGCAGGTCGCCATCGGCGCCCAACGCCTTTTTGGTCCCACCCTTGGATCGCCGCAAGGCGTTCGCGACTCGCACGCGGGGACCGGCCAGCTCGGTGAACGCGCCCGAGTCCGGGTGCCATCCCGGGCCGTCGCCTCCGCTCGTTTTTCCTTCCGACGGCGGCAACAACACCCAGAGCACGGTGGCGATTGTGGTGGCTGGTGCACACGCCACTCCGATTGACCGGCACCATGCCAAGCGACTCCTAACCTGCCCGCTGTGGTTTCGATCGGCACACTGACTCGCAAAGGACGCGGGATTCCCTCGGCGACGGCCGCGCGACTCGGGCGTCGACTCCCCGTCAGGGGCTTCGGCGCCGCGGTGCTCTGCTACCACGACGTCGGCCGGGACCCCGCCAACCGGACCGACTACTACCTGTCGCCCGATCGGTTCCGAGAACAGATCGAATGGATTCGAGCGTGGGGCCTCTCGATCGTGCCGCTCGCCGAGATCGTCGATCGTCTGCTCTCGGGCCGGGACCTCGACGGCTTGGTGGCCGTGACGTTCGACGACGCGTTGGCCGGTGTCGCCGAACATGCGATTCCGATCCTCGTTGAGCTGAACGTCCCGTCGACGGTGTTCGTGGTGACCGACGAGCTGGGCGTCGACCCGCCGTTCTGGCCCGGCGCGGCGCGGACCCTCACCGCAACCGAACTCGTCGCGCTCACCCGAACCGGCTTGGTAAGCCTCGGATCGCACACCCAGCACCACATGTCACTGCCCGACGTCGACCCCGCGGCCCGGGCCACCGAACTCGGCGGGTCGCGCGCCACGCTCGACGCCCTGTCCGGGACAGCCACCGATCTTTTGGCCTATCCGTCGGGCCACCATGACGAGGACTGCGAACGGGCCAGCGCGGCCGCCGGCTATCGAGCCGCCTTCACGTTCAGTTTCGGACGCGTGACGCGATCGACCGATCCGTTCGCCATCCCTCGATTCTGCATGACCGCCGAGCACGATCGATTCCGACTCGCCCGCCAACTGGCCCGACCGCTGACCAGCTGGTGAGCTCAGCCACTCGGCGTCAGGCCCGCATCCCAAGGCGCGAGAAGGCGACGCGGGCCGGCGGCGTTTACGTGCCGACGATCGACACTCCGTGGGCCGTTGCCACCGCGAGCGTCTGTTGGTCCGGAGACAAGGCGATGTTCGTGTCGTTGCCGTGGCCGTCGCCCGCGGTATCCGTCAGATAGATGACCCGACTCGTCGACTCACTGATCTCCGACCGTGGTCGCAGCCCGGCTCTATCGTGCGCGCATGGCACGACGACGGTGGCAACCAGACCCGGGCTGGAGTCCGTCGTCGGCCGAGATCGAGGAGCTGTGGGACATCGTCGCGGCGACGGGCGCCACGGTGCAGCACCCGGCCGGGGCCAAACTCAGCGCCCTCGACCCGCTCCACGTCGCACCGGCGGCCCAACTCGTCCTGCTGCGTCTCGTCTCACTCTGCTGGGGAAACGGCTGGCAGCCCACGGAACTTCACCGGGAACTGGCCCGACGCACGAACAAGGCGGGCTCGAAGCTCACGGTCGGCGTGATCGTCAACGACCACGCGGCGCGAGACCCCCGAACCCTCGATCCGCGCTGGGTGCGCCAGGTCGAGGCGCTCATGGAGACCCAAACCGCGGACCCGGATTGGATCGTGCGCGCCGCCCAGTCCCGCGCCGGAGTCGACGTCGGCCTGCTTGTCGACCTCGTTGCGATCCTCGGACGACTCCAGCCGATCCCGGTGCTCATTCCACCTCCGGGGATGTCTCCGAGGGACGCGGTGATCGACCTGACCACGCCGTTCGATTCCCCGATGCTCGAGCGCGTCCGCGCCCTCCTCGCCAAGGCCGAATCCACCGAGTTCGAGGCCGAAGCTGAGGCCTTTACCGCCAAGGCTCACGAGCTGATGGCGCGTCACTCGATCGACCACGCCATGCTCGCCGCCCAAGCCGCAAGCTCCGACGTTCCGGTCACCATCCGACTCCCGATCGACAACCCCTACGCCGATGCCAAAGTGATGCTCTGCCAGATCGTCGCCGAACACTGTGGGGCGCGCACCGTCTTCCAACCCGCGTACGCATTCTCCACCGTGATCGGCTTCGCCGGTGACGTCGCCGCGACCGAGCTCCTGTTCACGTCGCTGTTGGTGCAGGCCCAGACCGCGATGCAGGGCGCGAGCCGTGGTTCACCCGATGCCAGTCGCCGTGGGTTTCGCAGTTCGTTCCTTGCGGCGTACGCGCATCGCATCGGCGAACGGCTCGAGGCCATCAACGTGCACGTCATGGCGGAAGCCGAACACGAAGCCGGCTATTCACTGGTCCCCGTCCTCGCCTCACGAGATGCGGCCGTACGCGCCGCGGTCGACGCCGCGTTCTCGAACCTGACCTTCAAACGAAGTCGGGGCGCGCGTGACCCGGCCGGTTGGTCCAGTGGGCGACTCGCCGCCGACCGCGCGAATCTCAATCGCGCCGATCTCGCCGGCCCGGGCACCGCTGCGCGCCCCACTCGCGGTCGGATCGGGTAGTCGCTGCAGCCTGCGCCCAGCACCGGCGGGCGGCCGAGTCAGTCCGGGTTCGCGCCGCCCTTACTAACCTGCGCCGGTGAACCGCTCCGCCTCCTCGACCTTCGGTTGAGCACCGACCCCCGCGTCGTCCTCGACGTGCGTCTCGACGGTGGGCAGACCTGGCTCGTCGCCGAACCCGACGAGCTGATGCGGCGTCCGCCACCCGAGCTTGCGCCCGTCATCGGTGCGCGTGCTCGACCGATGTTCCGCTCGTTCTGGGTCGCCCCGACCGGGTTCGAGCGCCGTTGGACGGTTCCGGTGGAGGAGACCCACGCCTTCCGAGCGATCTTGGAGACCGGGTGGCCGGTGACGCCGGCCTTCGGCGCCCTGCTCGAACTCTTCGTGGAATCGGCGCGGGTCGTCTTCGCCGGTGAGGTGCTCCCGGGTCCGACGCCGAACATGGCGAGTGGTTGGATCGCGGTACCCGGTCGCGAATCGTCAACGCGCTTGCGGGCGGCGACCGAGCAAGCGGTGCACCACCACGCCGAGGCCGAGGAGCTGAGCGCCGTCCTGGTGCACTCGCTCGCCGCCGACGCCATCGGTCCGCTCCCCGACCCGTTGCAGGGTCGGGCGCCGACCCCGACCTTTTCGTATTGGGTCGACCGCGTTCGCGTCCGGCGCGTCGCCGGGGCGCGCCTCGTCCTCCGGTTGGACGACCATGGCGACGGATTCGTGCTCATTCCCTGCATCCAGGCCCGGCGGGCGACCACGGTGATGGCGGCCATCGACGACGAGGACGAGGACACGTTCGACGATGCAGCCGCGGCGCTCGACATCGCCGTCGACGACGTGCTCGGGCTCGTTGCGCTGGAGTGGCCCGTGGCCGGGCGAGCCTGGAACCGGCTGCGGGACCAACGGCTGGGGCCCGCTGAACTCACCATCGGCGAGGTCGTCGAACTCGTCGAACGCGTGTCGCCCCGACTCGCGGACGCCGGAATACTGGTGATGCTGCCGGCCGGACTCGGCCGGCGCCGGTCCACGAGCCGGACCCTGAAGGTGCAGGGGACACCGGCGGGGCTCGACATCTCGAGCCTCGTGCTCACGGGCGAAGTCCAGATCGACGGCGCCGCGCTCAGTGCCGCCGAGCTCGATGCGATCGTGCGGTCCCAGCACGACCTCGTCTCCATCGGCGGGAACTGGACGATGCTTGCCGACGGCGAACGGGCACGGATTGCGAGCTTTCTTCGCAGCCTGGGTGACGTGGACGCGGCAGAGGTCCTTGAGGTCGCGGCGGAAGTCGCGGACGATGAGGACACCGTGCTCGAGGTCGAGATCGATCCGACGAGCTGGTTGGCGCGCGCGCTCGGCGGTACCTGGCACCCGACCGCCGCCGAGCACGTGGACCTGCCCGACGCGATGGAGTTGCCGCTCCGCCACTACCAGCACGACGGCCTCGATTGGTTGGTCTGGCTCGAGCGCAATGAACTCGGTGGGATCCTCGCCGACGACATGGGCCTCGGGAAGACCGCCATGTTGCTCGCGCTCATCGCCCACGACCACCTCGGCCCGACGCTCGTGGTGGCGCCCACCTCCGTGGTGGGGAACTGGCTTCGCGAGGCCGAACGATTCACTCCTTCCTTGCGGGTCGCCGTGCATCACGGTGGCTTACGGCGCGACCCGGTTCGGATCGCCGAAGACGTTGACATCGTGATCACCAGTTACGGCCTCCTCCGGCGCGACGCGCGCCTGGCGGACATCGCCTGGCATCGCGTGGCGCTGGACGAAGCGCAGGCGATCAAGAACCCGTTGACCGCGACGGCCAAAGCGGCCCGTGCACTCTCGGCGCGTCACCACATCGCCGCTACCGGCACGCCCGTCGAGAACGATCTCGGCGAACTGTGGAGCATCATGACGTTCGCCAATCCCGGCCTGCTCGGCAGCCGGTCGGCGTTCATGGAGCGGTACCGACTCACCGGCGATCGCGACGACGACGCCGACCTCGTCGACCACCTCCGTGCGCGCATCGCCGCGTTCATGTGTCGACGGACCAAGTCCGAGCCGGGGATCGTCGACGAGCTGCCCGAGCGGATCGTGGTGCGGGACGACTGCATGCTGACGTCGGAACAGGTCGCGCTGTACGAAGCGACCGCCGCCGCGATGCTGGGTGAGGTCACCGGAGCCGACGACGCCAAGCGCCGACGCCTGCACATTTTCTCCGGGATCGCCAAGCTCAAGCAGATCTGCAACCACCCGGCCAGCATCACTGCGTCCGACACCTCGGACCTGGCGGGCCGATCCGGCAAGCTCGAACGACTCATCGAGCTGGCGCGCGAGATCGTCGCCGAAGACGAAGCCGTGGTCGTGTTCAGTCAGTACGCCACGTTCTTGCGCCGCCTCGCACCGCACCTCGCCGGCGAACTCGGCCTCCCGGTGCCGATCCTGCACGGCGGGGTCTCGCGCCCTCGGCGCGACGCCATCGTGGAACAGTTCAGCGAGGAACGTGGGCCCGGCGTCCTCGCGGTTTCTCTGCGCGCGGGTGGGACCGGACTGAACCTCGTGCGCGCCAACCACGTCATCCACTTTGACCGGTGGTGGAACCCCGCGGTCGAGGACCAGGCCTCGGACCGGGTCTGGCGCATCGGCCAGACGCGAGGAGTCGTCGTGCACACCCTCGTCTGCCCGGGCACCATCGAGGAGCGCATCGCGACGGTCATCGAGAACAAGCGCGCACTTGCCGGTTCCGTGGTGACCTCGACCGAAACTCTGATCACGACGATGAGCAACGACGACCTCGCCGCCTTCGTCTCACTCGACGTCGCCGGAGCCACCGGCAAATGATTCACAAGCGGGGGCAAGAGGACTTGACAGGAGCGCAACGGTGAGGGCACGCGCATGCAGCCGTTCCACCAGTGGAGCGTGGCCCGTCCGGACGCGAAGCGAGCGGAGTACGACGCGACCTGACGTTCATCGGTCCAGCGAGCGCCGCCATCGTGGCGCCCCGCAGGGCCAAGAGGACAAGACAGGAGCGCAACGGTGAGGGCACGCGCATGCAGCCGTTCCACCAGTGGAGCGTGGGCCGTCCGGCCCGGCCCGCAGGGCCAAGAGGACAAGAGATGAGTTGGTGGGACGATTGGGGTCCGGCGCTGCCCGTGGAGGGTGGGCTGGTGGCGAGCGGGCTCGTACGCGGTACGCGCATCGTGACCGACGCGCGCGGGGTTGGTGCCGAGATAATCACGAGAATGGTGGAGCGCAGCAACCAAGGCATCGTGACGCGCGGCCGCGCGTACGCGCGGAGCGGACAGACGATCTCGATGACCCTCGAGCCCGGCCGGATCCATGCACTCGTACAGGGTTCCTCGGCCCAGCCGTATTCGGTCACCATCGCGTGCACGGTGCCGCCGGCGCATCGCCAACGGTTGATCGATGCGTTCCGGCACGCGCTCTCGAACCCAGCGGCCGGGATCCCCGCACGCGGTTCACCGGCCCTGCGCGACGAAATCGACGCATGCGAACTTCTCAGTGGCGTACCGATCACCGCGAAGTGCACCTGCCCGTACGGCGCGGTCTGCAAGCACTGCGTGGCCTTGGCGTACATCGCCGCCGACCGCCTCGACGGTTCTCCCGTCGCCGTGGCCACGTTCTTCGGCGTGCGTGACGAAGATCTCCGCGACGCGTTGGACGGCCCCATACCCGACGCACCCGTCGAGGTCGAGCGCTTCGAGAAGAAGCAGCAGGCTCGACTCGCCCGCACGCTGGCCCGACTCGACGCGTCGGGTGCACCAACGCGCGACGAGCTACTGCAACGGGCCGCACGCATCCTCGCTCCACCTCCGACGGTCCGCTCCCAACTCGATCTCGAAGCGACCGAGTAAGAGGGCGAGCGGAGAGGTCCCTCGCGCGCAGCCGATTTCCGCTCGCCCGTGGCCCGAGCGGCCCGTGAACGTAGTGAACATGAGCGGGAGACCGGTTCGGTAGTTCGACGACGCTCGGACCTTTCCGCGCGGGTCCTAAATCGAGAGCGCAAACCGCGCGTCACCGACCCGACGGTCAGGCGCGGTGATGTTGACGTGCTTCGGCGAGAACGCCGAGGAGGTCCATGGTGGTCTTGCGCGCATCGAACCGCTCGTGGGCACGCACTCGCGCCGCCTGACCCATGCGGACTCGCAGTTCGTCGTCGCCGAGGATGCGTTCAATCGCGTCGGCAATCGCGACGTCGTCACCGGGCGGGACGAGGATCCCGGTCTCGCCGTCGAGCACCATCTCGGGAATCCCCCCGACGGGCGTGGAAACCACCGGCAAACCGGCGAACATCGCTTCCAAGACCGAGTACGGCGACTTGTCGATCTCACTCGGCAGCGCGAACAACGCGGAGCGCGCCAACATCGCCAGCAGCCGAGGATCCCCCGGCGTGAAGTCCGAGAACACGCGGATCCCCGGTTCGTCCTCGACGGGTTCGGGCGTCACCAGATTGAGGATGCATTTCCCGCGGAGCCGAGCCCGGTACGCCGTCACCAACGCGCGCCCGCCCTTGCGTTCCATGGAGTTCCCGGTGAACGTGATCTCGGGCAGTGCATCCGGGTCCGCCTCGACCACGGGACCCGGATTCGGCGGGATGATGCCAAACGGGATGACGCGCAGCCGATCCGGACCGATGTCGTATCGATCACGGATCGCCCGCGCGCACCATTCGGATTGCGCGACGACGATGGTCGCGGCATCGAACACCCGACTCTCGAAGTGTTCAGCGATCCTGGCCATGGCCGGGGTGAACCGGCCGGGGCGGCGGAAGGGGAGCTGCACGGCATTCTGCGCGGCCGAGCCGTCGGTGGATACGACCGACGGGTAGGCACGCAACGCGTCGGTCGAACGCAACACTGCGTGCTGCGAGTAGGCGTGGATCGCGCCGACGGGTCCGGCGGCGATCGCGGCGCGGAGCATGTGATCGGCCGTGGTGGACAGCGCGAGCTGGCCGCGGATCGGAGCGAGGTCAGCGTCGAGGTAGGCCAAGCCCGGGATATGCAGCCCGGCGATGCGTCGCAGCAAGGTACGCGGCGGAACATCGAGCGCCACCAGGTCCACCTCCGGGTGCTCGAGGAGCGCCCGGTAGATGTGCAGGTGCATCGTGGCGTGGCCACCAAGGTTCTCGTTCAGCAGGATCAGCCGGCCGACGTCCGGCCCGGCCGCGGCTGTGGGTGTGTCCACCGCTAGCCGCCGATGGGTTGGATCGGCCGCTCGTACAGCCCCGTGGACCTCGGACCGACCGGATCGGGAAACGCACGGACGAGCAACTCGACTGCCGCGTAGACCGCTTCGGCCGGGCCGAGCTCGTCCGGCCGGAGCAGGTTGGCCATGATCCGCAGCACCCATTCCATGAGGGTCCGCGAGTGCATGCCGACGCGAGTCAGCTCCCGCATCACCGCGGGGTTCCCGATCACCTTCACGAACAGTCGCGCCACCTTGAAGTACAGGCCGTACACCGCTTCGAGCCGCTCGGGATAGCGAGCCAACGCCAAGCCGTCCCCGGTGAGGAGCGCTTCGCTCACGGTTTCGGCGACCATCCGACCGGTCTCGTAGGCATACGCGATGCCCTCGCCGTTGAACGGGTTGATCGATCCCGCGGCATCTCCCGCGACAATCCACGTCGGTCCCACCTTGGGCAGGACCGAACCGCCCGTCGGCAATCGGCCTCCGGTCGGCGGACCGCAGGAGGTCGCCTCCGAGATTCCCCATCGATCCGGCGCCGTCGCCACGAATGCGTCCATCAGGCGCGAGGTGTTGATCGCCTTGAATCCCGTGAAAGTGTCCAAGAGTCCGGCGCCGACGTTGACGGTGCCGTCACCGACGGGAAAAATCCAGCCGTATCCCGGCATGTGGTTGCCGTCGCGGTCGCGCAGATCCAGGTGCGACTCGATCCAGGGCTCGTCGTGGTACGGACTGGTGAAATAACCGCGGATCGCCATGCCCATCGGGAAGGTCCGATCCCGCTGGGTTCCGAGGGCCCGACCGAACCTCGAGTTTGCGCCGTCCGCCACCACCACATACCGGGCGCGCACGATCTCGGTGGTGCACCACTCTTTGCGGTGAATTGCCGCGCCGACTACCAAACCGCCCTCGACCACCGGTTCCATGGCCTCGGACGACTGCCAGAGGGTCGCCCCGGCCTTCACCGCCTGATCCACCACCAGCTCGTCGAGATCACGGCGCCGCACGACATACCCATACGGGGGGAAATCTGGATGTTCCGGCCAGGCCAACTCGAGCGTGATGCCATGGGCCATCGATCGGAGACCTTCATACCGGTGGAACTCGGTGAGCGCGCCGGCCAGACCGATGTCGCTGAGTTGGCGGACGGCCCGGGGAGTGAGGCCGTCACCGCACGTCTTTTCGCGCGGGAACTGTTTCTTCTCGACCACGAGGACGGAGTGGCCGCGCTCGGCCAACCAATACGCGGCCGCCGCTCCCGCCGGGCCTGCACCCACGACGAGTACGTCGACACGATCGCGACCGGCGGCTGACGAGTCGCGACCGTTCGGGTGGGTTGGAGACTCCGTCGGCTCGGCCACGCGAGCATCGTCCCACGTCGACCACAGGTTGGGCACACCGCCCGCGCGAAACTTGCGCGGTCCACGAACGAGCGGACGGCCCGAAATCAAGAGTCGCAGCGCAGCGGAGACGAACGGGCCGGGAGCGTCCCGGCCGGCCACGCGCCATCAACTCCCGAGCGGACGGCCCGAAATGACGACCAACCACCTCGATGTGTCCGGCCGCGATCTAGCGTGGTAGAGAAATGCCCGCAAAAAGGGTGCGGGTCGCATTCGGCATCGTCGGGTGCGCCCGAGGAGGGATCAAGCGTTCATGCCCAACGTTCTTCGTAACATCGGCAACTGGACCGGACTTGATTTCCTCGCGCCCAACGGCCGTCTCATCTGGTTCGGCCTCATCACCTTCGCCATGATCGGTCTGGCCGCCAAGCGCATGCGCGCCCCGAAGCTCGACCGTGAGACCACGTGGGCAGAAGCGATGGGTGGCGCGGTCTATGTGTTCGCACTCTTCCTGCTCATGTACGCGGTCATACCGCATGAGTTCATCACCGTCTCGGACAAGTACTGGGGGCTGTCGACCAACCGGTACCTGATCAAGTCCACCACCCAGATTCCTTTCAACCACGCCTGGAACTGGCCGTTCTCCATAGACCTCCAACACGGTCTGCGTGACCCGCTCGTGGTGCTCATCTACATCGCGTTCTTCGGTGCCAACATCGCCATGTTCGTCATGTGGCAGAAGCGCTCGACGGCCAGTGAGGCTGCCGAGCGCGAGCCCGTCGCGGTGGGCCGGTCCCGGTTCGGGCGGCCGCTGAAAGCCAAGGCCTGAGATGGCCAAGACCGATGCGAACCCGCCGATGCCGGAATTCGCCACCGACTACGTCCTCCAGGAAGTGGATCCCGCCTTCCTGACCCAGGCGGTGAAGCCCAAGCAGTTCCTCCACATCGACCAAGCCGAGTGCATTCTCTGCGAAGGCTGTGTGGACATCTGCCCGTGGAAGTGCATCCACATGGTGTCGGTCGGCGCAATCGACGCGGCCGTCGGCACCGAACGACCCGGTGAGGACCCGCGCGACCACGTCGCGTTCATCGTCGACGAAGACGTGTGCACGCGCTGCGCTTTGTGTGTAGATCGCTGCCCCACCGGTGTCATCATTCTCGGCAAGCTCGCGTCCCAAGGTGCGGCGGGCGACCCACACACCCGGACCAATCGCCACGGCTACAGCTACGGCGTTCGGTTCTGACGCTCAGCACGCACATCACGACACACGACATCGAAGGAGCGCACTCGTGGCCAACGGCAACGGGAGCAACGGGAACAGGAACGGCGGGCTGAAGCTCGGCGCGCGTGCCAAAGAAATGGGCGGCAAGGTCGGCAACAGCCAGGTCGTCACGTCGATCATCCGACCCGGTTCGATCTTCCGGAAGGGCTATACGGACAGCCCGAGGAACCGCTCGTACGTGATCATGAACAGCGTGCTGTACCACCTGCACCCGGTGAAAGTGAAGCGGCACGCGGTCAAGGTGAGCTACACGCTCTGCCTCGGCGGACTGTCCTTCTTCCTGTTCATCCTGCTCACGGTCACCGGCATCTTCCTCATGTTCTTCTACCGGCCGACCGAAGCGGCGGCGTGGTCGAACGTGCAGCAGCTCGAGACCGCCGTGTGGTTCGGCTCACTGGTCCGCAACATGCATCGATGGGGCGCACACCTCATGGTGCTCACCGTGTTCCTGCACATGAGCCGCGTCTTCTATCACGGCGCGTACAAGGCGCCGCGGGAGTTCAACTGGGTCATCGGCGTCGTGCTGTTGCTCCTCACGCTGATGCTCTCGTTCACCGGCTACCTCCTCCCGTGGGACCAGCTCGCACTCTGGGCGGTCACCGTCGGTACGAACATGATGGGGTACACGCCCGTCTTCGGAAGCCAGATGCGGTACGCGCTGCTGGGTTCCAAGGAGATCTCCGGAGACACGTTGCTCCGGTGGTACACGCTCCACGTTCTGCTGCTCCCGTTCGTCATCGTGATCTTCATGGCGATTCACTTCTGGCGCGTCCGCAAGGACGGCGGCATCAGTGGACCGCTCTAAGCCGGGGAGGAACTGATTCATGGCTGAAGTACCCGAACACCTACTCAAGCGCAGCGCGGAACGGCGCAAGGCGCTCGGGCTGCCCGGCGGCGAAGGTGCCGACGACGCTTCCGCCGAGGCCGCGGCGGAAGCGCCAACACCGGCGGCCGAGGAAGCTGCGCCCATCGCCGCCAGCGTGTCCGACGAAGGCGCCATCACCGAAGACAAGGGTGGCGTTCCCGCCCACCTGCTCGAGCGGGCCCGCAAGCGCAAGGCCGTGCTCGCCGGTGAGGACCCCGGAGCGACCGCCGGTGGCGGCGGCGTCGCCACTGCCACCAAGGTTGCGCCCATCGCCGCGCCGGTCGGGACCGGTCCGGGCGGTCACACGCAGCGGCTGCTGACGGTCGTGAAGTCCGGGTCGATCCAACAGACCCGCGCCGAGGCGCAGGACAAGGTCCACACCTGGCCGCACCTCTTGGTGGTGGAGTTCGCCGCCGCGCTCGCCATGACCGCCACGCTCCTGATCTTCTCGGCCATCGTCCGGGCGCCCCTCCTGGGTCTCGCCGACGTCAACCAGACACCGAACCCGTCGAAGGCTCCGTGGTACTTCCTCGGCCTCCAGGAACTCCTCACGATGTTCCACCCGATGGTGGCCGGCGTGACGATCCCGGGCATGGGTCTGTTCATCCTGATGATGGCCCCGTACGTGGACTCGAACCCGTCGAACAAGCCGAACGACCGGAAGTTCGCGATCTCGTTGTTCACCCTCTTCCTCATGTTCTGGTCCGTTCTGGTCATCATCGGGTCGTTCTTCCGGGGCGCAGGCTTCAACTTCGTCTTCCCCTGGAACGACGGCATCTTTTTCGAGCTCTAAGGAACTCCGTTGGCCACCGCACTGCTCATCGTCATCCCGATCGTCTTCGCCCTCGCGGCGATCACTGTCTTCGCGTCCGCTCGGCGTCGTACGAGCGATGCCTCCGGGAATGTCACCGGCACCCTCACCGGCGAGACCAAGGCCAGCGACTCGAGTTCGACCGGCCTTGCGGTTCCGGACGCGTCCGCCGAGGCCCGCGAACGCGCGGACGAGACTCGCTCGGGCGCGAGTGGGGTGGCCAAGCGCCCGTCCTCCGAAGCCGCGGTCTACACCCCGGCCGAGTACGAAGAGATCCAGGTCAGCCGGCGCCAGTTCTTCAACCGGGCGATCATCCAAACGATGGGGATCAGCGTCGGCACATTCGGCATTGCGGCGATCGCGTTCCTGTTCGCCAAGTCCTCGGGTGGCTTCGGCGGCAAGATCGACGCCGGCATCAGCCTCCCGGACCTCCAGGCCTACTGGGACTCGACCAAGCAGCCGTACTATGTGCCCTCCGCCCGTACCTATCTCCAGCCGTACCCGAAGGCGGATGTGCCCAAGGCGAAGAAGATCAACGAGTACGCGCTCGTGGTCCCCGGTATGGAGCAGGGCGTGGTCGGGCTGTACCAGAAGTGTGTGCACCTCGGGTGCCGGGTGCCGTGGTGCCAGACGTCGCAGTGGTTCGAGTGCCCGTGCCACGGTTCGAAATACAGCCGGGTCGGCGAGAAGCGCGGCGGGCCTGCTCCTCGCGGACTGGACCACTGGGTCGTGACTGTGTCCGGTTCCAAGATCGGCATCGACACGTCCGGTACGGCCGTGACGGGACCGCCGATCGGCACCGACACCACCGGTCAGGGCGCCGAAGGACCGCCGTGCGTGTGATCTTGCGTTCGTCCCATCGCCAGACCGAAGTTCCGAAGAGGCCACTGTGACTCTGCGCACCCTCCTGATCCTCATCAACGTCGCGGCTGTCGTCGTGATCGTCATGATCGTCGGCGCCAAGGTGCTCTCGGTTCGGCGCGAACCGGACGAGCGGACCGCGCCCAACCAGACGCCGTTCTACGGCGACGACGTGCTCGAGGACGCGCACCTCACGCGTGTCCTGCGTTGGGCCCTGATCTTCTCGACCATCGTCGCCGTCGTCCTGCCGCTCTACTGGCTCCTCGAGCCGAACCGCCAGGCCGAGGAAGCCACCGGCTTTGACAAGCGCGCCATCGAGCGCGGTGCGGTCTTGTTCTCCAACAAGTCCATGCCGAACTACGAGGGCGCCAAGTCCCTCCTGTGTGCGGACTGTCACGGTCCCGACGGTGGTGGTGGCGCCAAGAACTGGGTGCTCACCCCCGAAGCCCAGGGCAACGCGAAGGCCACCCCGGTCCAGGAGATCTGGAAGGTACCGTCGCTGAACGACGTCTTCTACCGCTACAGCGAAAACCCGGTGACGGCGTACCAGCAGATCACCCAGATCCTCGTGTACGGGCGGCCGGGTACCCCGATGCCGGCGTGGGGCGTTGCGGGCGGTGGTCCGAAGAACGAGCAGTCCATCAGCGATCTCGTCGCGTACCTGAAGAGCATCCAGATCTCGCCTGCTGCGGCGAAGAAGGTCGCAGCCAAGAAGATCGCCGACTACAAGGACTCTGTCATCGGCGATCCTGCGAAGAAGATCGACAGCGCGTCAGCCGTGGCCGAACAGAAGCTGGCGACGGCGCAAGCGGGACTGGCCGCGGCCAAGACCCCGCTCCAGACCCAGAAGTACCAAGGGGACATCAAGGCCGCCCAGGAAGGCATTCGCCGCTCGAAGGAATACGCCATCGAGGTGTCCAAGATGAGCGAAGGCCAGCTGCTCTTCAACACCCAATGTGCACGGTGTCATACCAAGGGCTGGTCGACGCTGGAGCCGAGCAACGGGTACGTGCCCATGCCCGAACCCGCCGGCAGCGGTGCACTGGGCCCGTCGCTGCGCGGCGACGCCGTCGAGAGCCAGTTCCCCGGTGAGGCCGGCAAGCTCAAGCAGTACGACTGGGTCTCGATCGGCGCTGAAACCAACAAGGCGTACGGTGTGCGCGGCATCTCGTCGGGCCGCATGCCCCACTTCGGCGAGATCCTGACGAAAGCCCAGATCGACGCCATCATCGAGTACGAGCGGAACCTGTAGGAGCTGATGGTGCACGCACTGAACGTTCTCGCGGCCGAAGGCATCAAGAACCGGGACCTCTGGTACCCGACCATTCTCGGTGTCCTCGTCGTCATTGCCGCGGTCGCCCTCTTCATGGGCACCGTGTACATCATCCTTGCCACCAACGTCGGTTCGCGCCTCGGCTTCCTCATCTCCGTGGCCGGACTCTCGGGCTTCATGGTCTTGCTGTCGCTGCTGTGGCTGACCAACCCGTCGCCGGTCAACACGCTCAAGGGCCGGATCCCGCAGTGGAAGGCCGTCGAGAAGCTCGACAACGGTGACGTCGCCCACTCCAAGATCCCCGCCGTCCAGCGAGTGGACAAGGTGGGCCACGCGGCCGACGCATCGGCGATCACCAACCTCAAGGCGGCCGTCGACACCAACCTGATCATCAACAAGAACGAGTTGACCGGCGAGATCCTCTCGGGTGCGCAAGGCAAGTACGCCATCTACACCGATGCCACCGGCTACCTGGTGCAGAAGAATCAACTCACCGGTGGCGGTGAGATCTTCAGCCAGCTCGACGTTTCCACCGGTGGGGGTTTCCCGTGGATCCACGCGAGCCTGCACAAGCCGCTCTACGGCGTGATCACACTGTGCAAGACCGACCCGTCGCTGTCGGCCACGGAAGTTCCCTTCGGTCAGAAGCCTCCGGCCCCCAAGTGCGCCGACGCGAGCCGCCAGGTGCTGGTACTCGAGCGTGACCTCGGATCGCTTCGGGTCCCTCCGTTCGTCACCTTCCTGGCGTCGGCGATCCTGTTCGGACTGAGCCTCCTCGCGCTGCACTGGCGCGAACGTGACCTGCAGGAACAAGCCGCCAAGGTCGCCGGCGAAGCCGAGGCCATCACCAAAGCTGCCGCCGACCGCGACGCCGAAACCGTCTGAGGGATCTCGAGATGCATCGTCTGAACTCCGCTGTCCGGCACTGGGCCACCGCCGCCGTCCTGCTCGTGGTCGCTGCCGGTTGCAACGACGGCCAGGTCGTCGATGCCGGAGGTGAGCGCGGCCAGGGAGGCCTCGCGTTCGTCCTCCTCGCCTTCTTCTTCCTCCTGTTCATCGCCGCGCTCTTCTACATGGACCGCGTCCGCGAACGTCGCAGCAACAGCGAGTCCGACGCCCCCAACAAACCCTGAACCACCGTCACACTCTGAAGCACCCGAGCCGACCTGAGGGTCTCAGCCGACCAGACGGTCCAAGACTCCGGCCCCGGCCCGCGAGCGATGTGCTTCAGCCGCACTCTTCAGCGCCCGGATGCCGCCGGGCGTCACGACAGTCAAACTTTGGACTTCGGTCAGAGGGTGGTGGCGACCTCGGTGGCGATGGCGATGGTGTCATCGATGATCTCGTCGGAGTGTGCCAGAGAGACGAACGTCGTCTCGTAACCACTCGGCGCGAAGTACACGCCGCGGTCGAGCATCCCGTGAAAGAACCGCGCGTACCGCCCGTGGTCGGCTTCCTGGGCCGCCGCGTAGTTCGTCACCGGTTCCGGCGCGAAGAAGAGACCGGCCAAGGTGCCGGCCTGGGTGACCTGGGCCGCCAGTCCCGCCGCACTGAACGCACCGAGCAGTCCCTCCACGAGGCGCGCGGCCTTGGCTTCGAGGGACACGTAGGCGGCAGCGTCGAGCTGCGCGAGCGCGGCCAGACCGGCGGCCGTCGCAAGCGGGTTCCCGGACAAAGTGCCGGCTTGGTACACCGGTCCGAGGGGTGCGAGGTGATCCATGACCGCCGCCGAACCGCCGATCGCGGCAAGCGGCAGCCCGCCTCCGACGACCTTGCCGAAGATCGAGAGATCCGGCGTGATCCCGAACTGTTCTTGCGCGCCACCGACCGCAACCCGGAAGCCGGTGATGACCTCATCGAACACGAGGAGCGCACCGGCGCCGGTGCACCGGCTCCGTAGGTAGTCGAGGAATCCAGTGGCCGGGAGAACCAGTCCCATGTTGGCGGCGATCGGTTCCACCAACACCGCGGCGATGTCATGTTCGAGGAACGCGGCGTCGACGGCGGGGATGTCGTTGTAGGGAACGACGACCGTGTCCGCCACCGCGCCGGGCGTGACCCCGGCACTTCCCGGGATGCCGAGCGTGGCGAGGCCGCTGCCCGCGGCAACAAGCAGCGCGTCGAGATGGCCGTGGTAACAGCCGGCGAACTTGAGGATCTTGGTCCGGCCGGTTGCTCCGCGAGCCAGCCGCACGGCAGTCATCGCCGCCTCGGTGCCACTCGAGACCAGGCGCACCTTCTCGACACTCGGCACTCGATCACAGATCGCTTCGGCCAACTCGACCTCAGCTCGCGTCGGGGCGCCGAAGGACGTGCCGGCGGCCGCGGCGCGCTGCACCGTCTCGACGATGTGCGGATCGGCGTGACCGAGGATGGACGCGCCCCACGACTGCACGTAGTCCACGTACCGACGACCCTCGGTGTCGACCAGCTCTGCGCCCTTCGCCGACGCCACGAAGAAGGGTGCTCCACCGACGGCGTTGAACGCCCGGACCGGTGAGTTCACCCCGCCCGGGATGCGAGCGTTCGCGCGCGCCAGCAATGCGTCGTCGGTCATGTGACTCCTTCTCGGTGGTTCAGGACCGGGGCGGAAGGTCTGCGAACCTCACGCGTTCATCAACTCGGCGATCTCTCGCGCAAAATAGGTGAGGATGAAATCCGCACCGGCGCGGCGGATCGCGAGCAAGTGCTCGAGCGCGACCGCGTCCCCGTCGATCCAGCCGTTGGCGGCCGCAGCCTTCACCATCGCGTATTCGCCGCTCACGTGATACGCCGCGAGCGGGAGGTCGAACGAACTCCGCAGTGACGCGATCACGTCCAGGTACGCGAGCGCGGGCTTCACCATGATCATGTCGGCGCCCTCGCCCACATCGAGCGCAGTTTCATCGAGTGCTTCGCGCGCGTTGCCGGGCTGCATCTGGTAGCCGCGCCGATCGCCGAACTGCGGCGCGCACTCGGCGGCGTCACGGAACGGTCCGTAGAGGGCCGACGCGTATTTCGCGGAGTACGCGAGGATCGCAGTGTCTGCGTGCGCCGCGGCGTCGAGCGCCCGTCGGATCGCACCGACCTGGCCGTCCATCATCCCGCTCGGCGCCACAACGTCCACGCCCGCGTCCGCTTGCGCGACCGCGATCGAGGCGTAGCGGTCCAGCGTCGCGTCGTTGTCGATCTCTCCGTCGTCACGCACCAGTCCGCAGTGACCATGGTCGGTGTATTCGTCGAGACACGCGTCGGCCATGACCACCAGGCCGTCGCCCACATCGTCACGCAGGTTGCGGATGGCGACCTGCACGACACCATCGGCGGCATCGGCACCACTGCCCTCGGCATCCTTGCGCTCGGGGATACCGAACAGGATGACGCCGGGAACACCAAGGTCAACGAGGGCGCGGACTTCGGCCCGCAGGCTCGCGTGCGTGTGCTGCACGACGCCGGGCATCGAGACGACCGGCTCGGGATCGCGGATCCCTTCCTTGACGAACAGCGGCGCGACGAGATCGTCGACGTGTAGCCTGGTCTGAGCCGCGAGCCGACGCAACGCCGGCGTCCGACGGAGGCGGCGCGATCGGATCTCCGGGTAACTCACGGCGTCAGGCTAGAAGATCGCGTTCCGGTGCCAGGGCTCCGAGGACAGCCATGACCAGCCCGTCGATCGTGTGGGGATCCGCCTCGGCATCCACCCGCAGGCCGCGGCGGGCGATTGCCTCGCTCGTGACCGGACCGATCGAGATGATGGCAACGGCCTGGGTAGGAAGCTCACCCACCAGATCGCAGAAGTTGTCGACGGTGGACGCCGAGGTGAAGGTGATCGCGTCGATGCCCCCCGATCGCAGCCGGTCCAGATCGGCCGGGTCCGGGACGGTGGTGACGGTTCGGTAGACGGGGAGGACGTCCACCGCGTACCCGAGCCGTTCCAATCCTTCGGGGAGCACATCGCGCGCGATCTCCGCGCGCGGGATCAGCACGCGCTCGTCGATGAGCGCGGGCGGAAAGGCTTCGAGCAACGACTCGCCGACGGACCGCTCGGGGATCAGGTCCGGTCGGATCCCGAACCAGCGCAGTGACTCGGCCGTGCCGGGACCGATCGCGGCGACCCGCGACCCTGCGAGCGCGCGCGCATCGAGCCTGCGAGGCTCGATGCCGCGCGTGAAAAACCCGTCGACGGCATTGACGGACGTGAACACGATCCACGCCGCCGTTGACAACGCCGGCAGTTCGAACGGCAGTGGCTCGATTTCGATCGTGGGCAGCTCAACGATCTCCGCGCCCAACTCTTCGAGACGCGCCGCCAGACTGCTCGACTGTTCACGCGCACGCGTGACGATGACGGTGCGACCGAACAGCGGCCTCGACTCGAACCAGGCCAAGTCCAGTCCCGCTACCGCGCCGACGACGATCGCACTCGGAGACGCGACGCCGAGTGCGGTGATCGTGGACAGCGTGGCGCGGGTCGTGGCCTGCTCCGCACGGGTTCCCCATCGCACCGCGGCGACCGGGGTGTCCGGGCTCCGACCGTGTTCCATCAATAGTTCCACGATGGCATCGAGTCGTCCGGCACCCATCAGGATCACGAGGGTGCCGCCGGCGCGAGCGAGCGCCGCCCAATCCGTGTCGTGGGTGCCCTTGGCGGGATCTTCGCGGCCGGTCACGACGGTGAAGTGGGTGGACAGACCGCGGTGGGTGACGGGAATTCCGGCGTACGCAGGCGCGGCGATTGCGCTCGTGATCCCGGGTACGACCTCGAAGCGGAGACCGGCAGCCATGAGCACCTCGGCTTCCTCGCCGCCACGTCCGAACACGAACGGGTCGCCGCCCTTGAGGCGCACGACCGTGCGGCCGGCGGCGCCATGCTCCACCAGCGTGGCGTTGATGCCGTCTTGGTCCATGGCGACGCGCCCGGGCGCCTTCCCGACGTCGATCCTCGTGGCGGCGGCGGGTGCGAGGTCAAGGAGGGACGGGTGCGCGAGCCGGTCGTACACGACCACGTCGGCTCGCCCCAGCAACTCCGCGCCGCGCCTCGTCAGCAACCCCGGGTCGCCCGGACCGGCACCGACCAAATACACGGTCATCGGGTTGCTCCCACGCCAGCGGTGACGGGCCACCCGCGATCAAGACGTCCGGCACCGACCAGATACACGGTCATGAGGTTGCTCCGGTGTCGATGAGGGCGCGGCCACCGCGGTCCTCGAGGATCATGCGGGCGACGAGGGTGCCGAGGCGATCGGGGTCGGTGTCCGAGCTGTTCGCACGGAGCATCGTGGTGCCGTCCAGCGAGGCAAGGAGCGCCTCGAGATGCACACCCGCAGCGTCGACGGTGGCGTAGGCCGCGCACGGCATTGTGCACCCGCCACCCAACGCACGCAGGAACGCTCGCTCGGCGGTGAGCGCGGCGCGGGCGTCGCTGTCGTCGATACCGGCCAACACTTCCAACGCAGCTTCATCATCGATCCGGCACTCGACCGCAAGCGCGCCTTGCCCGATCATCGGCAACATCACATCCACTTCCAAGATCTCGGCGATGTGCTCGGTGAGCCCGAGCCGTTCCAAGGGTGCCAGCGCCACCACGACGGCATCGAAATCGGTGGCGCGCCGGACCCGCGTCCCGACGTTGCCGCGGAGTTCGCCGAACTGCAGGTCAGGTCGGACTGCGGCCAACTGCGCCCGGCGTCGCACCGCACCAGTGCCGATGATGCCGCCCTCAGGAATCGCGGCGAGCCGCGCGCCCACCATCGCATCACGGACATCAGCGCGTTCGGGCACGGCGCCGATCACCAGACCATCGGCGGTGATCGCCGGGAGATCCTTGGCCGAGTGCACCGCGATGTCCGCCTCGCCGCGCAACACCGCCTCTTGCACTTCTTTCACGAACACGCCGGTACCGCCGATCTCGTGAATCGCGCTCACCCGATCGCGATCACCTTGGGTGCTCACCACAACGAGTTCGGCCGCGCCACCGAGCCGATCGCCAACTCGCTCGGCTTGCCAACGCGCCAGTGCACTCCCACGCGTGGCAATGCGAACGGTTCCGTTCATTCCTCGGGTTCGCGAATGTCGAAGAGCGATGAGAGCGCATCCGAGTACAGCTCACCTCGCGCCGTGCCGGCGGCTTCTTTCAACCGGACCGTCGGCTCGTGGAGCAGCTTGTTGATGATCCCGTGAGTGAGCGCGTCCACGGTATTGCGGGCTTCTTCGTCCAACGCCCCGAGCTTGGTGCGGAAACGTAGAAGCTCGGATCGGCGAACCGCCTCGGCGCGGTCACGCAAGCTGGTCACGAGCGGTGCGACTTCGCGTGCGGCGCGATCGGTCTGGAACCGTTCGAGCTCTTCACCGATGATCTCGCGCACGGTGTCCACCTCGCGCCGACGCTCGTCCATCGCGGCTTCGGTCAACTGGTGGAGGTCGTCGACGTCGTGGAGGGTCACGCCCGGGATCTGCGCGGCGCCGGGGTCGACGTCACGCGGAACCGCGACGTCCACGATGAGCAGCGGCACCCCGCCCCGCCGTTCCATCACGGCCTCGACATCCGCGCGCTCGACGTGGACTTCGGTGGAATCGGTCGCGGTCAGCAGGACGTCGACGCTGGTGAGCACGTCCTGCAACTCACCGAGTGGCACCGCCCGACCCCCGAGGCGTTCGGCGAGCGCGACCGCACGCGCGTGCGTCCGGTTGGCCACCACCACTTCGCCGACGCCGGCGGCGATGAGCGCGCGCCCGAGACCTTCGGCCACATCACCGGCACCGAGGATCAACACCGAACGACCGCGCAGTGAGAACATCGTGCGTTCCGCAAGTGCGACTGCGGCCGACGACACGGACAAGGCTCGCCGACCGATCGCGGTATCGGTACGGACTCGCTTGCCGAGTTCGATGGCGTGGCGGAAGACCCGGGCCATCGCCTGGCCCGACGCGCCCTCGGCCTCGGCGAGCTGCCAGGCACTGCGTACTTGGCCGAGGATCTCGTCCTCACCCACGATCATCGAGTCCAACCCGGCGGCGACGCCGAAGAGATGACTCACCGCGCTGTCGTCGTAATAGGTGTAGAGGTGCTCGGAGAAATCTTCGGGCGGCGCACTGCCCTGCTCCGAGAGGAACTCGAGCACGTCCGAGACGGCCGAATGGAACTTGGTGGACCGGGCGTAGATCTCGGTGCGGTTACAGGTGGAAAGCAAGACCACTTCCGCGAGGTGTTCGCGCCCGGACAAATCGTGAAGCGCCTTGACCATGCGCGACGACGGGACCGCGACGCGTTCGCGCAGCTCGACCGGTGCAGTGCGGTGGTTGAGTCCCACGACGATCACAGACACGAGCGGAGCAGCTCCCTTGCTTCTTCCTCACGGCCTTCACGAACCAGGTCGAGGATGCCGGAATCGAACGCTTGTCGCCAATCGGCGTCTTCGCTGGAACGCCCGGAGGACCGAATCGCTTCCCGGGCCTCAGACAGCAGTTCGAGAAGGCGTTCGTATTCCGGACCCATCTCGGAGCCGACGTGCGCTTTCAGGAAGGTGGCCAGCGCCGGACTCCGCCCGTTCGTACCGATCGTGACCACGATGTCGCCTTGGCGCACCACCGACATCAGGGTGAACGAGCAGTTCGCGGGGTCGTCGGCCGAGTTCGCCCAGACCCTTCGGGCTTCGGCGGCGTCGAAGACCGCTTGGTTCACGGCGGCGTCGGCGGTGGCAGTGAAGGCGAGCCACGCTCCGTCGAGATCAGCCGCGTCGAAGCGACGACGTATCCACGTCAACCGACCGGTGTCCGCCCACGTTCGGATCGTTTCCACCGCGTCCGGCGCCACCACCACAACCTCTGCGCCCGCCTCGAGCAGCGCTTCGAGTTTGCGGGCCGCAATCCGTCCGGCCCCGACCATGACACACCGGCGGCCCGCAACGAGGAAGTTCGCCGGATACCCGACCAAGGGTTTGCGACTCACGCAATCCGCTCCTTGATCCGGCGATGCGATTGGTAGAACGAGAGGATCTGGAGTTCGGTGGCGAGGTCGACCTTGCGCACGGACACACCGTCGGGCACCGCGATGACAGCCGGCGCGAAGTTGAGGATCGACTGCACTCCGGCCGCGACCAGCTCGTCCGCCACATCTTGGGCGGCGCTCGCCGGCGTCGCGATGATGCCGATGGTGATGCCGCGGGTTCGCACGATCTCGCCCAGGTCGGCCAGTGCTCCCACCGCCAGGTCGTTGACCCGCATGCCGACCTTGGCCGGGTCCGCGTCGACCAGCGCGAGCACCCGGAAGCCTCGATCGGTGAGACCCGCGTAGTTGGCGAGCGCATGGCCGAGGTTGCCGACGCCCACAATCGCCACCGGCCAGTCGTGGGTCAGCCCGAGCTCGCGAGAGATGCGGTCGAGGAGGAACGCCACTTCGTAACCCACCCCCCGCGTGCCGTAGGAGCCGAGATACGAGAGGTCCTTGCGCACTTGTGCCGCGTTCACCCCAGCCATGGTCGCGAGCCGCTCCGACGAGACCGTTTCCACGCCGTCGTCGGTGATTTCTACCAGGGCGCGGTAATAGATCGGCAGGCGCGCAACTGCGGCGCCGGGGATCTTTCGTGCGTTGCTCGACGTGCCCGCTCGCTGCACCAAATGAGGCCTACTCGGATACGCCCGGACGTCACCGTCGGGCTCGGATCGGCCACGGTACACCCGCCTCGTGCAGTTCTTCACAAGCGGGCGTGGGCAACGATCACCCGGGTTGTGGACCGCCCCGCCGGGTGCCGGGCCCAACTCGGTGAAGCCCCCAACGGGGTCGGGGCCTACGCTCGCCCCGCCATGGTCGTCGGGCTCGCCTTCATCGCCACCGCCGTGGCGACCCTGTTCGCTCAGGCGACCCTCGTGCGTATGACGAGACTCCACCGCCCCCAGGACCGGGCGTGGACGATCGCCCTGGCATTCGTAGCGCTGGCGTCCGCGGCGCTCGCCACCGGGGCCTCGACGGGCTGGGACAACGGCACGTTTCGGGTGTTCTATTTGCTCGGCGCCATCGTCTCGGTGCCGTGGCTCGCCCTCGGCTCGCTCTACTTGCTCATGCCGATCGCCATGGCGAGGCGAGTCGAAGGAGTGCTGGTGCTCTTCAGCGGGCTCGCGACCGGCGTCATGCTCGCCGCGCCCATGCATCCCGTCCACGGCACCGCCATCCCGGTCGGGAAGCACGCCTTTGGGGTCTTGCCTCGGGTGCTGGCGGGTGTTGGCAACGGGCTCGGCGCGACGGTGATCATCGTCGGCGCGCTGATCTCGGCGTGGCGATACGGGCGTGATCGGACCGAATCGGGGAACGCGCGCCGGGCCGGGGCCAACGTCTTGATCGCCCTCGGCACGATCGTGCTCTCGAGCGGTGGCCTCATTCAGGGGATTGCCGGCAAGGACGGTGCCTTCGTGGTCTCACTCGCCGTCGGGATCACGGTGATCTACGTCGGTTTCCTGGTCGCGGCGTCCACGCCGAGCGGCCGAGGCTCACCCGTTGGAGTACCGACCGAGGTCCCGTGATCAGGCCGGTTCCGAGAGGACGCGCCGAACGACCTTGCCGGCCTGGTTCCGGGGCAACTCGTCCATCAACGTGAGGCTGCTCGGGACCTTGTAGCGAGCCAACCGGCTGGCCACGTGATCGCGCAGTGACGCCAACGTCGGGGTGTGCCCGGCCGCCGGCACGACGAAGGCGGCGATCGCCTCACCCGTGCGGTCATTGGGAACTCCGATGACCGCGGCATCGGTCACGTCCGGGTGCTCGATGAGCACGTCTTCGACCTCGGCGGGGTAGACGTTGAAGCCCGAGACGATGATCAGGTCCTTCATCCGGTCGACCAGACTCAAGAAGCCTTGATCGTCCGAGACTGCGACGTCACCGGTGTGCAACCAACCGTCGGCCAATACCCGCGCGGTTGCCTCGGGATCGTCCCAGTACCCCACGAACACATTGGGCCCGCGCACCCAGATCTCGCCGGGGTCACCGACTGGGACCTCACCGCCGTCCGGACCCACCAGCCGAACTTCGACGCCGGGGATGGGTGGTCCGATCGAACCCCAACGAGGGCTGCGATCCACCGCCGTCGTCGCGACGATCGGCGCGGCCTCCGTCAGGCCGTACCCCTCGGCGATGGTCACGCCGAACCGGTCGCGGAATCGGACACCGACGGACTCAGGAAGTTCCGCCGCGCCGGACACCGCCAAGCGGGTCGAACGAAACGAGTCGGCCGGTGCCTCATCCTCCGAGAGCGTGAGGAAGCTCGCGAACATCCCCGGGACGCCAGCCACGATCGTGGCGCCTTCGCCGCGGATCAGCTCGACCGCGCGCGCCGCGTCGAACTGGCGGAGGAGCACGGACCGGACCCCGCCGGCGAGCGCAACGCCGAGCGCAACGTTCAGCCCGAAGACGTGGAAGAACGGCAAGGTCGCCAGCCCGACGTCCTCGGGGCCGACCGAGAGGCCGGGGTGCGACTGCACCTGACCGATGTTCGCCGTTAGGTTGCCGTGGGTGAGCATGGCTGCCCGCGGCGCGCCCGCAGTTCCGGAGGTGAACAGGAGCACGGCCAGCTCGGCATCGTCACGTTCCACCTCGACCGCCATCGGCGGCCGATCCGGCAACGAAGCGCTGGCGATCGCACCCGGCAGCTCCAAGAGGTGATCCACCCCGGACCCACAGACGAGGACCTTCGCGCCGACCCGCTCGACCTCGGTGGCGTGGGCGGCGACGGGCGCGAGCGGGTTCAACGGCACCGCTACCGCGCCGCTCCACAGCGCGCCCAGGTAGGCGGCGACGAAACTTGTATCGTTCGCCGCTGCGATCGCGACACGATCTCCCGGCTCGACACCCAGTGACTCGAGGCTCGCTGCGGTCCGCGCGGCCAGCACTTCGAGCTCGGAAAAGCTCAAGGTGATCTCGCCGTCGACGATTGCGGGCGCGTCCGGCCGTAGCTCGGCGTGACGCAAGAGAGTGGAGACCAGATTCACGGGCCGAGAGTCTGTCAGGTCCGTCCACCCACCGTTTGCGGGATCCCAGCCCGGAAATTCTCGGAGCGGCACTCAAGTCTTTCCGCCCGTCCGCCGATGACTGGATTCGAACATGACAGGAACCAAAACGGGGCGGAATGGGAGGCACCGATGCATTTCCGAAAGGTAGTCAGCGGCTTCGCCGTTGTCATCGCAGCCACGGGTGGACTGTGGATCTCGTCGGCACCGGCGAGCGCCACCGCCGACTCCGGCGCCGCGGCTGACTTCGTCGGGCGTACGAATGGACTCCGAGCCTCGCTGGGGCTCGGCGGTCTGAACACCAATGGCACTCTCGTCGCCAAGGCCCAGCAATGGGCCGAGCACATGGCGGCGGTCGGTGACATCAGCCACTCGAACCTTGCCGATGGCGCGCCCGGAGAATGGACGCGACTCGGCGAGAACGTCGGGCGCGGACCCAGCGTGGAGGCCATCCACAACGCGCTCGTCGCATCACCCGATCACTACAAAAATCTCACCGATCCGGGGTGCCGGTATGTGGGTGTGGGCGTAGTGAATGCCAACGGGACGTTCTACGTCTCCGAGGTATTCATGGAATCAGCCTCCCAGCCCGCCCCAAGCACGTCCGCACCTGCGGCCGCCACCCCGTCGCCGGGGGAGCCGCGGTCGGCGCCACGAGCGCCGGCCGCGGTCCCGGTACCTCCGCCCAACCCGCTCGAGGGTGTCCCCGTGGGATTCCGGTTCTCGATCGAATCGGTCCATCGGGCCGCCGTGATCAAGCTCCGGGCCGGGGCCGGCTGGCTCTACATGCAGGGCCCGTTCCAGATCTTCTGATCGCTCGTGCCGAACTCGGCCGATCGGTCGAGCGTGCCGGTAGGATTTTGTCATCCGCCGGCCCGCTTCGCTCCGAACCCCTCATGTGAATCGCGAACGAGCGCTCCGAGCGCGCCCTGATGGTCGCTGAACTCCGGCGGGATCGTCGGCTCGACGAACTCGACGACGCCGCGCTGGTTGGGGAGATCCGCGCCCGGCGCCCCGAAGCCGTCGACATCCTGTGGCGCCGCCACTCGAGCGCCATCCTCGGCGTTGCTCGCCGCGTCACCGGGAATGCGCCGCTCGCCGAAGAGGTACTCCAAGAGGTGTTCCTCCGCCTGTGGCGAGCTCCCGAACGATTCGACTCGACGCGCGGCGCACTTCGATCCTTCCTCCTCATGGAGGCCAACGGCCGCTCGATCGACGCGATTCGCAGTGACGTCTCGCGTCGTGGACTCGAGACCCGGACCGCACGCAGCGACCGGACCGCCTCCGACCCAGTGGCCGCCGAGGTCTGGGACGGGTCGGTGGCCGATCATCTCCGTGAAGCACTCGATCAACTTCCCGACGGCGAACGGGAAGCCATCGAACTCGCGTACTACGGCCATCACCCGTACAAGGACGTCGCCACGATTCTCGGCGTTCCGGAAGGAACCGTGAAGAGCAGAATCCGCGCGGGCCTCGCGCGCATGCGCGACCGGCTCGTCGCCGTCGATCTCGGGGAGCAGCAGTGGACGAACGATTGACCCCCGACGAACTCCGTGAACTCCTCGGCGCCTTTGCCCTCGGTGCCGTCGGGCCCGGCGAGCACGAGCAAGTTGAAGCGTTCGTCCTCGACGACCGCGACGCGCGCAGCGAACTGCATCGACTCGAACATGCCGTCGCCTGGCTGGGTCACGCATCGCCGCGTCCGAGCGAAGCGTCCTGGGACGCAGTGCAGCGAGAGATCGCGGCCGATTTCGAGGTCGAACGCATGGTCGAGCGCACGGGCACCACGGCTGCGCCCGCTCACGCGATGGCGCCGATCGCTGACCTCGCCGCGCATCGGAGTCGGCGCAACTGGCGCCAGATCGTCGCAGTGGCGGCCGCGTCCATCGTGCTGCTCGGTACCGCGATCGGCGTCGCCAACGTGATCCTCGAGGACTCGAAGAACCCCCCGGGTCGAGCGGTCGCGCTGCGCTCGCCCGATGGCAGAATTCCGATCCGAATCACCCTGGACCGCAACGGGTCCGGTTCGGTGCGGTCCTCGGAGCTGCCCCCCGCCCTCGCCGGCCACGTCTATCAACTCTGGGCCCAATCTTCGGCGACTGCACCGATGCATTCGGCCGGGCTGCTCGGCCGATCTCCGAAGGGTCACCACCTGCGGGTTCCCGCAGGAAGCTTCCGCATCGCAGTCAGCGTGGAGCCCGATGGTGGCAGCACGGAGCCGACCACCGATCCAGTTGCGGTCAGCGGAACGCTCTGACCCGGCATCTGCCTGACCCGTCGGCCAACGTTGGTACGGCCGCTACGGGTTGAGGTGCACCACGAACTGCAAGAACCCCGCGGCGAGGATCAATACCAAGAGCGCAACGATGGCGATGGTGGTCCCTTGTCTCATGTCGGTCCTCCTGAGGGGACGATCGTGATTCCGGAGCCGGCCCCGAGACCACAGTCAGCTGCGGCCGATTGGCGATCCAGCGCGAGTGATACCAAGCCGTAGGAGTCGACGATCATCGCCAACTCCGACGGTTTGGCGTCGGCGTAGGTGTGAACCCAGCGCGCGCGTCGACCGGTCGATCCGAAGCGGACCTCCACGCTGTCCTCGACGCTGACCCCGAGCGCCACCAGTTCCTCGGGTCCGATGTTGAGCTGACAGTTGCCGAACGAGTCGACCCACCAGACCTCACCGACGATCGTCCCCGACTCGACGGTCGGGAGCGGGATCAACCCAGGCGTCAGGCCGGCCGGATTCACCGGATCGCCGAGGTCTTCGAGCGCGACGCCACGCGCCAAGAATCCCGCGGCCGGTGCCATCACGTCTCGACCCGCAAACGTCGGCCCTGGTGCTTCCATCTGGTACTCGTCGTTGGTCAGCGCAACCACGCGCTGCGCGCCCCCGACCATCGCCACCGCCGGCGCCAAAAGGCCGTTGTCCGGACCGATGAAGATTCCGGTCTCGGTCTCGATCGCCACTGCTCTGCGGTCGGTTCCGACTCCGGGATCCACCACGGCCAGCACAATGCCGTCGGGCAGATATTGGATGGCCCGCACCAGCGCCAACGAGCCGGCCCGAACGTCGTGCGTGGGCACCCCGTGGGTGACATCGAGAATCGTGAGCTCGGGAGCGAGGCCCCACATCACTGCCTTGCACACCCCGACGAACTCGTCGACGGCGCCGTAATCGCTCAGAAATGAGACGACCTCGGGGTTCGGCACGGCTGGGACGGTAGTGCCGGCGACCAGATCTCAGCGCTTCGGAGCACCCAACTCCCGTGAGCGATCGGCCGCGGCACTGACTGCGTCCAAAACTGCCGCCCGCACCGAATGTGATTCGAGGGCGCGCAGACCGGCGGCAGTGGTACCTCCGGGTGACGTGACCGCAGCTCGCAGTTGTTCCGCGGTTTCGCCACTGTCGGTCAGCATCACCCCGGCCCCGCGAATCGTTGCGTGCACCAACGTCGACGCGACGCCGCGCGGCAACCCGTTCAACACTCCGGCCTCGATCATTGCCTCGGCCAGGAAGAACACGTAGGCCGGCCCGGAGCCGGAAAGGCCGGTCACCGCGTCGAGCAACGTTTCGGGTACCACCACCACAGTGCCCACGGCGTCGAGCAGACGCGTCGCCGTTTCGAGGTGCGCATCGGTGGTGAGCGTTCCGCCGGCGAGTGCTGCCGCACCGTGTCCGACGAGCGCAGGGGTGTTGGGCATCGCCCGCACCACCGGCCGGCCCGGTACCGCTGCTTCCAACTCCGCGATCGAAACTCCAGCCGCGATCGACAGCACCAGCGCGTCCGGCGCAAGAACCGAGAGGGCGCCTTCGAGTACATCGGCGACGTCGGCAGGCTTGACCGCAACGATCACCACGTCCGCGTCCCCGACCACCCAGGACGCACTCGGTCCCACTCGCACTCCGGCGAGTTCGTCTTCGAGTGCCCGCCGCCGACCCGCGTCGGCTTCGGCAACTGCCAACCGATCGGCATCGACGCCGGCGGCCAGGAGCCCCGCGATCAGAGCGGTTCCCATTCGGCCGCCACCCAGCACTGCGATGTGTTCCACGCCCGGCAGGCTATTGGCCGCATCGTCAGCGAACGCGCGCACCTCCGGCCCTCCGCCTGTCGCCACACCGGTCGCTGATCACCCGGCAGGGTCCGGACGCGAGAAAGCCCGGATCACCTTCCGAGACGCCCCGCACTTCCCCGAGCGGAGGTTCTTGACGTGAACCGGACTTTCCCAGGAATCGCCACCCGTCGGTGTCGATGCGGTGGCAAGCTAGAAGATGAACGCAACTGAAGGCAAGTCACCGCAACTGAATGATTCCAACGGATCATCGGACGCGCTCTGGAATGTGAACGCCAGCCGAAATGACAGTTGAGTCAGCGGTAGGCCAACGTGACGACGGCCTGGAACCACCGTTCGGTGAGGTCGAACAGCACGCCGATAATCCGGTCGAGTTCTTCGGTGGTCAGGTGCTCAAGGGCGACCCGGCCGGTGAGGTAGACGTCGCCGTCGGGACCGAGCGAGAACCGCGCACCGTAGAGGTCGTGGTTGCGTCGCAAGAGCCAGGCGTGCAGCGCGGGAAGGCGCGCCTCGTCCTCCGGCGCGGGGAGGAAATACACCTCGTAGCGCAACGTGCGCTGGTGCAGGTCGAAGTAGATCGTGGTCGCGTCCCGGCCGTCGCAGCCGAACCGCACGTACCAACGGCGCAGCTCCGCTTCGTACTCGACATGCTGGATCGAGAGTTCCGCTGCGATCGGTCCGAAGAGGTGCTCATCGACGAGGGCATGCGCCGCCGCCATGGATTCCGGACCGGGAATCGTCAGCGACACGACACCGGTTCGCGCGCCAAGAGGTCGATGTAGAGACGACGCAACCGCGCCGCGGTCATGCTCCATCCGTATCGACGCGACCGCGCTTCAGCGGCGATCCCCATTGCGTGTGCGACTGCCGGGTCGGCGAGTAATCGGGCGATCGGAGCGGCGAAGTCGGACGGGTCGCGGCTGTCCACCAAGAAGCCGGTCACCCCGTCGTCAACCAGCGAGACCAGCCCGCCGACGGCCGCGGCGACCACGGGCGTTCCGCACGCGGCGGCCTCAAGCGCCACCAGACCAAAGGACTCACTGTGGCTCGGGACCAGGCACACGTCGACGGCGCGGTAGTACCGGGCGAGGTCAGTGTGTGCCTGCGGCGGCACGAAGCGCACTCGATCCGTCACCCCGAGCTTCGCAGCCATTTCGTGCAGTCGATCGAGTTCGGCGTCGCCGTCCGGTCCGCTCGGGCCGCCGACCAGGAGCAACGTTGCGGTCTCGTCGTCCAACTCGGCCAGGGCCTGGACCGCAAGGTCTGCACCCTTCAGCGGTTGGATCCGGCCGGCGAACAGCAACACCGGCTCGGCGCCCAGACCGAGTGCTCGCCGCTCGGCATCGCGTCGGCGTTGCTCCACAGCATGGAAGATCTCGTGGTCCACACCCGGCGGCACGATCTCGATCCGGTCCGGCGACGCGCTGTACAGGAGTTCGAGCTGATCCCGCTCCGCCGTGGTCGACGCCAGCATCAAGTCCGCGCAGTTCACGATCTCGTGCTCGATGCGAGCGCGCAGTTCAGGGTCGTCGTCGATCCCCGCGTCGGCCTTCACTCGCGCCAGCGTGTGGAACGTTGCAACGAGCGGAAGATCCAGCTCGTGCTTCAACCGGTGGCCGACCGCGCCGGACAACCAGTAGTTGGCGTGAATCGCGTCGTACCGCGCGCCGCCCTCGACCAGATCCAAGGTCGCCGCCACCATCGGGTCCACCAGCTCGATGAGGTCGTGCTTGGAGACCGGGTGGGCAGGCCCGGCATCGAGGTGGACCACACGAAATCCGGGCTCGACTTCCACCGAGTCGGGCTGACCGGCATGATCTCGGCGGACCAGGACATCGCATTCCACGCCGGCACGTGCGAGGGCAGAAGCCAGCGCTCGGACGTACACGCTCATGCCCCCACCGTCACCCGCGCCAGGTTGCGCAAGTGGGGAGCTATGAACAGACAGGACGGCAAGACGGCGCAAGTTCATGGGGTCAAGCGATCCTAACGCCACGACCTCTCAGACCATTCCTGCCCTCACAATTGCTCCTACTGATTGCTCGTCCGGTCGCCGACCATGGCCAGCGCGGTCTTCGTGGGCTCTCTACCTCGCTGCTCGCTCCGCAGGCTCCGCTCGGGAGCCAGTCAGGTCGGGCTGGTTTCCTGGACGCGTCACCAGCCGCAACCCGCTCCCGAACCGCAGCGAGGAACGAGTGGAGGTGAGCAGGCCGGGAGGCGTCCCGAATCAGAACAACCAAAACTCACTTCCCAGCCCCGGGTGAAGCCGTACGGCCAGAAATTACGCACGGCCAGAAGTGCCGGTGAAGCTCCGGTAGACGTCGACCAGAGTCTGTTTTTGGCGTTCGGTGATGGTGGTGTCGGACATGATCGCAGCCTCGAGGTCGGACTCGGACTTCTCGTCGAGGATGCCGGCCCGGACGTAGAGGGTCTCCGCGGAAATGC
>JANYJV010000066.1 GCA_025361725.1 Acidimicrobiia bacterium
TACCGCCCGCCACCGTCTTCGAGACCATTGAGCAACGTGGTCATGATGCGGGCGCCGGTGCTGCCGAACGGATGACCGAGCGCGATGCCGCCGCCATGAATGTTCAACTTCTCCATCGGGATGTTCAGGAGAACTGGGCCCGGAGCTTGCGTTTGCGGACCTTGCCCATGGGATCGCGCGGTAGGTCCGCGACGAACTCGACGCGTCGGGGCGTCTTGTACCGGACGAGGTGGTCACGGGCGAAGTCGATGACGTCGGCCTCGCTCAGATCCGCCGTCGCCACCACGACCGCGCAAACCAACTCGCCGTACTCGGCGTTGGGGACGCCGATGACCGCGGCCTCGGCAATGTCGGGGTGGGTCACGAGCACGGCCTCGACCTCGGCCGGGTAGACGTTGGCGCCACCGGTGATGATCATGTCCTTCCGACGGTCGACCACGAACAGGTAGCCGTCCTCGTCGAGGTAGCCGAGGTCCCCGAGGGTGGCGAGATCCCCGCGGTAGATCGACTCGGTGAGCGACGCATCACCCGCGTACCGGAATCCGCGGCCCCAATCGGAGCCGATGTACACGAGCCCGACCTCACCGGCTGGGAGTTCACGGCCGTCGTCATCGAAGATCGCGATGGTCGAGTTCGGCGCCGCCCGCCCGACGCTGCCCGGCTTCCGCACCCACTCTTCTGCGGTGATCACGGTCCCCATCGTCTCGGTGCCGCCGTAGGTTTCCCAGACCGTGTTCGGCGCAAAGAAGTCCAAGACCTCGCGTTTGAGGCTCGGCGCACAGGGCGCGGAACCGTGCAACAGCCGTTTCACACTCGAGACGTCGGCGGTTGCCTTCACGCCGTCCGGCGCGGCCATCAACCGGTAGAGGTGCACCGGCGCGCACCAGGCGTACGTGACGCGCTCGGCCGCCACCGCGGCGAACCACTCGACCGCGTCGAAGTGGTCCAGAATCACCGTCGTGTGACCGAGCAGGAACGCGCTGTGCGGTCCACTGAACCCGGCGAGGTGGTGGAACGGTGACGCGGTGATGTTCACCTCGTCCGGCGACTCGAGCCCGTAGTTCACATAGTGGTTCACGAGCCCGGCGGCCGACTGCTGCGCGGGCACATCCGGTCGCAGCACTGCCTTCGGCAACCCGGTCGTCCCCGACGTGTACGCCCGGAGCGAGACGTAGTCGGGTGCCCAATCGGGTGCGGCCGCGAGTTCCTCGGCCGTCACCTCGGTGACGGCGCGCGTGAAATCGACAAGCGCGGCGTCGTCGAGCAGGAATCCCACTCCACCGTCGGTGCAGAAGTAGGTGCGCTCGTCCGCCGTGGCACCGGCTGGGATCGGAACACACTGTGCACCGAGACGTGCCGCGCCCAATGCGCCGATGAACCACTCCGGCCGGTTCGCAAGCGCGATGCCGAGCCGTGACGACGGGCCGACGCCGTGGAGATCGAGGACGACCGCCGCTCGCGCCGCGAGGTCGTCGAGTTCTGCGTAGGTGATGCGACGGTCGCCGTGGACCATCGCCACCTTGTCGGGCCGCAGTCGCGCGTGTTCCGCAACTCCGAGCTCGTCCATTGCAGGCTTGCTACGCGCCGTAGGCCGGATTCGGTGCCGGCGCATCCGTCAGCAATCGCCGCACGACCGCGCCCACCTCGTCGGGCTCCCACCGCGCGCCCTTGTCTTCCCGGGGACCGTGCTGCCATCCGTCGGCGACGGAAATGACGCCGCCTTCCACCTCGAAGACGCGGCCGGTCACGCCCGAAGAATCCGCAGAACCGAGCCACACCACCAGCGGCGCAATGTTCTCGGGTGCCATCGCGTCGAAGGCATCGTCGCTCGGCGCGGCCATCGTGTCGGCGAAGACCGCCTCGGTCATACGCGTCCGCGCCGCGGGTGCGATGGCGTTGGCGGTGACCCCGTACCGGCCGAGCTCGGCGGCCTCCACCATTGTGAGCCCCGCGATCCCGGCCTTCGCCGCACTGTACGCGCCCTGACCGACGCTGCCCATCAGCCCCGCGCCGGACGACGTGTTGATCACCCGCCCGTCGACGGCGACACCGTTCTTCTGCTGCTCGCGCCAGTACGCCGCTGCGAATCGAGTCGGCGCGAAATGACCCTTGAGGTGGACTCGGATGACCGCGTCCCACTCTTCCTCGGACGTGCTCACCACCATGCGGTCACGCAGGAAACCGGCGTTGTTCACGAGCACGTCGAGACCACCAAACGTGTCGACCGCGGTTTGCACCAGGCGTTGCGCGCCGGCCCAATCGGCCACGTCGTCACCGTTGACCACGGCCTCTCCGCCCATCGACCGGATCGCGTCGACGACCTCGCCGGCGGGTCCGCTCGAGCCACCGGTGCCATCCGATTCCGCGCCGAGATCGTTGACCACGACCTTCGCACCCTGGCGCGCGAACTCCAACGCATGACCGCGGCCGATGCCGCGGCCCGCGCCGGTCACGATGACGATTCGGCGTTCACAGATCCCCATGGGCCGGGAAACGTAGCCGAGCCTTCCGTGCTGCTACCGCCCGAAGTCCGCTCGCAACACTCGTGCGATGGCCGCAATGTCGTCGCGTTTGACGTCCACCGGCTGCATCGCCCACGCGAACCGATAGCGCCCGGGTCCGATCCGGTACTCCGGCAGTGTGTCGGGCCCGCAGGACAGGGTGCCAAGACCGCGGTGGCGGACATCGACGTGCAGCGTGACGTGGTCGCTCGGCACCAGTTCTTCGGCATGAGTCGCCGCGGTAAGTTGCTCGGGCGTGTACCGACTCACGTTGAGTTGGAACGGAACCTCCGCGATGACAAGCAGACCGCGTCCGGCGGCGGTGTGCACGACGGCCCAGCGCGTCTCCGCATGGCCGCCGTGTTCCTGCGGCATCACGTAGGGGACGTATTGGTCCAGCACCGTCGACGAGAACCGACCGAGACGCGCACCTCGGTGCCGGTCGGGATAGGACTCGACCGGACCGCGGCCGTACCACGTCAGCGCATCGAGTTCGACCGGGAGGCGCCACCGCAGACCGACGCGTGGGAGATCGTCGAAGTGCGCAGGGATCCGGATGTCTTCGGTCGCGAGGATCGCGCCGTCGGGCCGCACCGTCATGGTCTCCCGTTGCGACACGGGCGCGTCCGGATCCGAACCGACGATCTCGCGTGTCACCGAGACCCGCGCATCGCGCCCGCGCGCCGCGACTTTCACGACGGTGGTGCGCGCCTCCAGCGCGTCGAGACCGGCGCTGCGCCACCGGCCCAGCGGCTTGAGGTCTTGCATCTCGGCCAACTTGAGGCCATCGTTATCCGTGGGCGCGCGCCAGAGGGCCAGGCGGGGTCCGTCCTCGATCAGCACCGTTCCTTGCTGCGCCAGGGTGAGCGCACCCGAGGTGGGATCGACGGTCGCGTCGAGACCGGCCCCCCGAAGACCGATGAGCGAACTCCGATCGATCTCCACAGCCGGGCTGGTATCTGACAACCGCAGCACAGCACGACGGCGCGGACGACGAACCGCGCGATTCCGGCCACCACCGGGAATCGGAACCTGGGCCCAGCCGACCTCGAACCCACGTGGTGCCCACGACTGCACGCCGGCCGTCATGAATCGCACGGTCAAGACCGCTTCTTCGTCCGCTCCGAACACCGGTGCGACACGCGGGAGGGTGACCAACTTCGACGCGCCGGGTGCGAGGTTCGGGAGCGGCAACATCGCGCCGGCGCGCACGTCACCGTCGACCGCGATCTCGTACCGGGCTCGTAGCCACGACAGGTCTCGAAAGTCCTGCCGGTTCGTGATGCGGACCCGGGCCGTGCGGCCACCGACCCACTCGATCGCCAGCGGCGCGGCCAATGCCTTGTGCTCCTCCATCGCCGGCTTCGGCGTGCGGTCGGGCCAGACCATGCCGTCGATACAGAAGTTGACGTCGTTCGGCTCGTCGCCGAAATCACCGCCGTACGCGTACCGGTTCGAACCGTCCGGCATCGCCTGGCGCAGACCGTGGTCCCAGAACTCCCAGATGAACCCGCCCTGCAAACCGGGTGTCGATTCGATCGCGTCCCAGTACTCGGCAAGACACCCATTGCTGTTGCCCATCGCGTGCGAGTACTCGCACATGATCAGTGGCAGCTCACCCCTGCGCTGTTCCGCCCACTCGACGATGTCCGCGATCTCGGGATACATCGGACACAGCACATCGGTGGCGGTCTGCTTCCGATCCCACGCCCACATGATCGCGCCCTCGTAGTGGATCGGCCGCGTGGGGTCGTAGGCGCGAATCCAACTCGCGAGCGCTTCGTGATGGGCGCCGTAGCCGGACTCGTTGCCGAGCGACCACATGATGATCGACGGGTGGTTCTTGTCCCGCGTGACCATCCGGCTGCCGCGATCCAGCAGCGCGGCGGTGTACCGCGGGTCGTGACACAAGGAGAGGATGAACGCATGGCTCTCGAAGTTCGTCTCGTCCACCACGTAGAGGCCGAGCTCGTCGCACAGGTCGTAGAACGCGGGATCGTTCGGTGCGTGCGACGTGCGGACCGCGTTGAAGCCGTACTGCTTCATGAGAACCAGGTCCGCGCGCATCTGCGCGACGGTCACGACGCGGCCGGACTCCGGATCGAAGTCGTGGCGGTTCATGCCGCGAATCAGCACCGGCTTGTCGTTGATCAAGAGTTCACGGTCGCGGATCTCGATCGAGCGGAAACCGACCGTGCAGGCATTCACCTCACGTGTAACTCCCGTCGCATCCAGCAACGCCACGATCAGCCGGTAACGAGTTGGCACCTCGGAGGACCACGGCTCGACGGTCAACTCATCGACCGTCGTCTCGACGACGTGGCCGGAGAACAGATAGGCGCGCCGATCCGTCGGTACTGGCCCCACCTGCCCGGCGCCGAGCTTCCGACCCTTCATCGTCTCGACGTGCGTGCGCACCGTCCAGTCCCGTTCCGGCTTGGCGGTGAAGCCGATCTCGGTACGGACGGTCAGCGAACCCACACGGCGCTTCGGGTCCCACCCTGGAGTGGCGTGGACGTCTTCGATCCAGACGCAATCCGTTGCGGACAACGTCACCGACCGACTGATGCCGGCATGCCACCACTGGTCCTGGTCTTCGACGTAGCTCGCGTCGGACCAGCGCACCACCATGAACGCGACTGAGTTCGAACCCGTCGAGACCGCGTCGGTGACGTCGAATGCGGCTTCGAGCCTCGAGTCCTTGCTGATACCGATCGCACGGCCGTTCACCCAGACGTGCAACACGCTGTCGGCCGCGCCGACGTGCAACACGATGCGGCGTTTTGCCCACGCTCGCGGCACCGTGAACGTCGTGCGGTAGAGACCGGTCGGGTTGTCGGCGGGGATCTCGGGCGGCACCCCTTTGAACGGCATCTGCACGTTCGTGTAGATCGGCCGGTCGTAGCCCTGCATCGTCCAGAGGCCGGGCACGGTGACGTCGCCCCAATCGTCGTCATTGATCGTGGGCGCCATGAACATCGTCGGCGCCAACTCGGGCCGATCGACGAGGAGGAACTTCCACTCTCCGTCGAGGTTGCGCACCCAGGGGTTGGCGCGCTCGCCCTTCGCGGTCTTGACATCGGGCGCAGGGGCAAGTGGCGATCGCATCGGGAGCCGCCCGACCTGGGTGATCTCCGGCCGCGTCCATGCGTGCAGATCGATCAACGAATGTGCTCGCGAACCGAGTGGAGAAGGAAGGCTCATCAATTCCGCTCTTACGACTTCGTCGTAGGCCGCTCGGGCCCCACCTCGGGGCGCGGACAACCGTGGCTCATACTGCGCTCCCTCGGCTTCGGGTCATCCCCCGGGACACTACGGTGCCGACGTGCATTTCGGCATCACCATGTTCGCCACCGATCAGACGATGGACACCGCTGACCTCGCGCGCGAGGCCGAGGCACGCGGCTTCCATTCGCTGTACCTCCCCGAGCACACGCACATCCCGACGTCACGGCGAACTGCGCCACCGACGGGCGGCGACGAGCTCGCCGAGGAGTACAAGCGCACCCTGGACCCGCTCGTTGCGCTGAGCGCAGCCGCCGCGGTCACCGAGCGCATTCTGCTCGGCACCGGTATCTGC
>JANYJV010000105.1 GCA_025361725.1 Acidimicrobiia bacterium
CTCCCACCCGTACCACTGACCTGCGAAGGTCCGGTGCCAGAGCTGACCGTCACCCCCACGAGCGAAGGTGTCGACCCGGTTCACGCCCCACGAACTCGACGCCGGCCCACTCGTCATGGTGCCCCCCAACGATTGCCAGCCATACCACTGGATTGGCGAAGGCGGAGGAGCATCGCCGTCCATGAACACCTCGGCGACGTACATCTGTCCGTTGCCGTACGCGACGCCGACGCCAATCCAGCGGAACGCGCTGTCGATCATGTTGGCGTAGTGCAGGGGCGAATTCGCGAGCGCGACGTGGATTGACGTGACGCTCGGCCCGCGGCCGATGTTCTCGCCGAGCTTCCGCCAGCCGACGGTGACGCCGTCGGGGAGGTTCGAGTGGCACAGGCAGCCGCTGTCGGCCATGCGTTGGGCCCAGGCCTCGGCCTTGGCGATGAGCACGGGGTGCAAGGTAAGTCCTCCGACACCGACCGACGTGCGCAGCGCGTTGACGCGGTTCGCGAAGTCGTTCTCCGTGCCCCGGTCTGCCGCGCCGGCGCCCTGCGTGGCACCGAGCCCGACCGTGAACGTGAGCGCTATGAGCAGCGCTGCGATGATTCGTCGCATCTGTCGCTTCCCTCCGCTGGCGGCGATACCTGATCGCCCGTACCGAGCCAGAGAGAGAACGGCGCCGGGCCAGCCCACCTTGAACGACATGATCCGCGCACGCTCCGGTCCAGTTCCCGCGATCCTAGTGACCGCTCCGTTGCCGACTTGGCCTCGTCCGGGTCCTATGACCCATTTCCCTCAGGTGGCGTCCGAATTTGCGGTTAGCTCGTCACGGAGCGCGCGCAGATGCGCTCGGATCGGCGCGCAAGGCGTGATCCCGGAGGTCGGGGGTTCGAAACCCCTCGGTCACCCCACTCAACGCGACGCTTTAGCGTCGCGCGCCCCGACGCCGCCGACCCCGGTCAGACGAGGGCGCGCAGCGCGCCTTCCAGCATGGGATATCGGAACTGGTACCCCGTCATCTCGAGCCGGGTCGGCAGGACGCGCTGGCCGTCCACGAGCAGACGCTGCACGAGTTCCTTGCCGTAGAGCGCCTTGACGGGAAGAAGCGGTGTGGGCAACCGCGTTGGCCGGTGCAGCGCTGTGCCGAGCGCGGCCGTGAACTCCGAGTTCGTCGCCGGACTGGGCGCAGTGGCATTGATCACCCCTTCGACCTCGGCATGGTCCAGCGCATGCAGGATCGCCCCGATTTCATCATCGAGCGCGATCCAGCTCATGTACTGACGGCCGCTCGCGATTCTTCCGCCGAGCCCGAGCTTGAACGGCGTGAGCATCCGCCCGAGCGCGCCACCGGATGCACTCAGCACAATGCCAGTACGCAGATGCACCGTGCGGATCCCAGCGGCCTCGGCGGGAGCCGTTGCGGCCTCCCACTCCCGGCAGACCTCGGCCAAGAACTCGTCGGGCGACGGTGGACCGCTCTCTTCGGTGAGAACCTCGTCGCCGCGGTTGCCGTACCACCCGATGGCGCTGGCGGACACGAACACCGACGGACGACGCCCGAGGTTTGCGATCGTGGTGGCAATGAGCGTGGTGCCCTTGACGCGACTGTCGAGAATCTTCTGTTTCTGTTCCGGAGTCCAGCGCTTCTCGCCGATCCCCTCGCCTGCGAGATGGACGACCGCATCGACGCCTTCGAGGCCGGCAGCATCGATGGTGCCGCGCTCGGGGTCCCAGTGGATCCCGTCGCCGTCGCCGCGCACGACCCGGAGAACGGTGTCGCCGCGGGCTTCCAAGGCGGCCACGAGCGCCGAGCCGATGAGTCCGTTGGAACCGGTGATCGCAACCTTCATCAGGGCCTCCTCGATGCCGAGCACGGTAGGTCCGACCGTATGTCCGACCGAACGGTTGGCCGGCATCGACCCGCCGTCCACTAAGTTGGCCCCGCGCGCCGCTAGCTCAACTGGTTAGAGCAACAGACTCTTAATCTGTAGGTTCTGGGTTCGAGTCCCAGGCGGCGTACCACCAACACTCGCGATCCGGGTTCACGGGCGGAGTTCGCTGAGCTGACGACGAAGCGCAGGGAGGTCCAGGTCGCCCATCGCGGCCTGCGCCTCGTCGATCAGGGTGCTTGCCACCTCGGTTTTCTCGCGGCCAAGCAGGCATGCAGCCCATTCGAGCCGACATCGCGCGCGCCAGATCGGCGATTCGAGACGGTCGGCATCTTCGATCGCGGCCACGAAGGCAAGGTCGGAACGCTCGTCGTTGCCAAGCACAGCTTCGAGGCGAGCAACGAGCCGCGCCGCGGGACCGCACATGATCCCGCCGGTTCCCAGCTGCGCCCGGTCCGCGGCGAAGGGCCGGATGATCTCGACGAGCATGCCGGCTGCGTCCCGGTCGGCGACCAGTGCCGCGGTCTCGGCGTAGAGCGAGATCGCCATGGGCCACCCGGCCTCGTCGGGCACGTCGGTGAACCCGTTGGCGGCCGCCCGATCGAGCCGGCGCGCGGCTTCGTCGATCGCACCTGTGGTCGCGAGCATGAACATCACTGCGGCATCGGTCGCGTCGGACACCACCGGCCGCGAATCCCGGAACTCGGTCCAGGCCTCGAGCAGTTCGCCGAGGCGATCTTGTTCGCGTCGCCCCGCGAGACCCATCGTCGCCCGATACGTGATCGCCTCAGGCAGACCCATGGTGCTCAAGATCTGGAACATCTCGGCCGATCGAGCCTCGGCGACTGCGAGTTCGCCGTCAGATGCGGCGACCATTTCGCCCACCATCAGGATCGCTCGGTGCGTCACCGCAGCGTCGGCGCGGGTTGCGAGATCTTCCAATCCCGCGAGCGCGGCGCGCGCGGCGGGACCGTCGCAGCTCGCCAGGGCATCGAAGCCACTGCTCATCCAGGCCCCCGCCATCGAGATCGGGTCACCCAGTGTTTGCGCAGCGGCGAAGACCTCCCGCCGCAACTCGGATTCCTGGCGAAAGGAATCGCCGTGGCAGGTGGTGCGCGACCGCGCGCTGAACCGTGCGCTCGCGACCTCGATGAGCGCGAGACGGTCACCGGAGTCCCGCGCCGACGCGACTGCTTCGTCCAACAGCTCGAAGCGGCGAATATCCCCAATGAAGATCAGCTCGGTCGCCAGCGCGGCGAGCACCCGCGCTCGGAGTGCCGGCATCTCGTGGAGCTGTGCGAGAGCATCCTCGAGGAGCGCAATCTTCTCGGGATCGCTGGGCTGGTCTTGATCGAACGACAAACGACCAGACACCAACAACACCTCGGCCATTGCCGTCGCCAAACCCGCGCGCTGCGCGCGCTGAGCTGCGAGCACAACCGTGTCCCGCACGTCCCCGAGTGCGGTCTGGATCTGGGCACGCGCCAGCCGCGTCAACAGGTCTACTTCGGTCGCGATGTCGTACTCGTCATCCTCGAGATGCTCGAGCGCCAGCGAATACCAGCGGATTGCATCGTCGGGCGCCGAGGCTTCCATCGCCGCGTCGCCGGCGCGTTTCGAGTATTCGACAGCTTTGTCCGCGACTCCGGCGGCTGATGCTTCACCAAAGTGGTACGCCAACTCGGGCAAGACCTTGGTCGGATCCGCGCGGTGGCGCGCTTCGAGCGCCTCGGCGATCTTGCGGTGCGTGCGCACCCGACGGGTGGTAGTCAACTCTTCGAGCAGGGTGGTTCGCACGAGGGCGTGGCCGAAGCGATATCGGTCGAGCCCGACCTCATTGAGCAGACCGGTGGCACGGGCGCGGTCGAGCTGGTCGAGGGCATCGTCCTCGTCGATCCCGATGACGTCGGCGAGCACCCGCACGTCGAACTCGGCACCGATCACCGCTGCGACCGACAAGGAACGCTGCGTCGGTTCGTCGAGCCGGGAAATGCGCCGGCCGACGACCTCTCGTACCCCTTCGGGGAGACCGACCTGCGCAAGGGTCAGGTCGCTGGTCCACCGGCCGTCACGCACCACCAGCGCGCCCGACTCGACGAGGTTGCGCATGATCTCACCGACGAAGAACGGGTTGCCGGTGGTCTCGGCGAAGACCGCGTCGGCGAGCGCGAGACCCGCGTCGTCGAGATCGTGCCCGGCCGACCGTTCGAGGAACTGCGCGACGCCGTCGCGGTCGAGCCCGTCGATCGCCATTCGTTGCACCGCACCGATGCGGCGGAACTCCGCGAGCGCGGCCGAGAGGGGGTGAGCGCGGTCGAGATCGGTATCGCGGTAGGTCCCAAGGATCATCACCCGGTCGTTGGCGGTTTCATGCACGACGTGACGGAACAACGCGAGCGTTGGCGGATCAGCCCAGTGGAGGTCGTCGAGCACCAAGAGAAGTGGCGCACTTGCGGCCGTCGTCCGCAGCCAGCCCGTGACCGCCTCGAACAGGCGGGCCCGCTCGGATTCCGGGTCACCCCGCCGAGGCTCAGCTCCCAGGATTCGGTCACCGACCTCGGGAACGAGGCGGACCAACTCACCACTGAGCGGTCCCAGCCACGTTGCCGGAGCAACGTCGTCGGGAAGTTCGAGTTGGAAGCGCAACGCCTCGACGAACGGTTGGAACGCCAGACCGAGGTCCTCGTCACATCGACCCGCGAGCACCAACGCCTGCTGGTCACGTGCGGTGAGCGCAAGCTCGGTCGCGAGCCGGGTCTTGCCAACGCCCGGTTCGCCGGCCAGGAGCACGACGCGGCGAGAACCCGCGGCCGACTCCTTCCACTCCGCGACAAGTCGATCGAAGATTTCGGTGCGGCCGGCAAGCGGGAACGCCGACGGAGAGGACAGCGCCGGCGGTAACGGCGCCTGGTCCACGGCACCTCGGGTCGGTTCGGCGAGCGCTTCCCAATGGACCGCGGCCGTCGGTACGGTTCCTGGAATGCCTTTGAGTTCGAGGTCGCCGTACTGGGAGAACTCGAAGCCGCCTCGTCCACGCGCGAGGTGACGCACGATGTCGGCACACAGGATGCCACCGGGCTGAGCAGCCGATTCGAGCCGTTGCGCTTCGACGACGGGAAGACCGAAGCAGTCCTCGCCTTCGAAGGTCACGTCGCCCACACTGATGCCGATGCGCACCTCGATGGATTCGGTGACCCCACGACGGTTGTGGAGATCGACGGCCTGCTGGATCGCCACCGCTGCGCCCACGGCATCGACCGCGGCGGAGAACGTGGCCATCACCCCATCGCCGGTGTGCTTGACGACCACCCCGCGGTTGATCTCGATGGCGGAGTTCACGAAGGTGTCGTGCGCGTTGCGGAGCCGATCCGCCGCTTCCTCGCCGATCCGAGCTCGTTGCGAGGTGGAACCGACCACGTCGGTGAACAACACCGTGGCGGTATCAACCCGTCGCTCTGCCCCTGTCATGCGGGGAGACTAGGCAATCCCACCGGTCAGCGATCCCGAGCGCGGGGAAGCGCCGGCCAAAGAACCCGGTGACGACAACTTCTGCTTACGGCAGATCGAGGATGACGGCAATCGTCTCTCGAACCTGAGCCAAGACAGCCGCACCGACGTTGCCGCGGGACGAGCGGATCCGGCCCGGCGACACGGACCGGACGTGCTGGCACTGGGCGGCGGATATCCCGTCGAGACCGTTCGTCTCATCAGGTTCGATGACGATCTCCGAATGGAACTGACGAATCGTCGACGTCAGTGGCACCACCTGCACGACGGACGGCTTCGCGTCGAGGATGCGCTGGGCGGTCACCAAGACCGCGGGGTGCCGAAAACCTGCCTTCCGCCCCGTCGGTGAGTCGAGTGGTGCCCTCGGCACACGGCTTCGCAAGGGTCCGACCTGTCACCGCCGCTGCGCCGTTCACAACCCGGATCGGGCAAGCTGACTCGATGCGCATCGGGGTCTGCATCATCCCCACCGATCCCTGGCCGGTCGCGGTGGCCCAGGCCCGTCACGTCGAGGCGCTCGGCTTCGATCACCTGTGGACCTACGACCACTTGTCCTGGCAGCACTACCGGGACCGCGCGTGGTTTGGAGCGATGCCCTGGCTGGCCGGGATGGCTGGAGTCACCACGACCATCAGGCTCGGCACGATGGTGTGCTCACCGAACTTCCGGGAGCCGCTGACATTGGCGAAGGATGCCATCGCCCTCGATCACATCTCTGACGGCCGATTCGTTCTCGGGGTCGGCGCCGGCGGGACCGGTTGGGACGCCACGGTCTACGGAAGCCCGTCGCTGCCGGCTCCGGCGCGCGCGGCACGGTTCGGCGAAATGGTGGAGGCGCTCGACGGCCTCCTCACTCATGAGCAGTTCTCATTCCGCGGCGATCACTACGTGATCAACGACGCGCGCACAACGCCGGGACCCTTCCAATCACCTCGACTCCCCCTCGCCGTTGCGGCGACCGGCCCCAAGGGTCTGGACCTCGCCGCGCGCTACGGCGACGCCTGGGTGACCTTTGGCGACCCAACGTCGGACGCGAGTCCCGCTGCCATCGAGCGAGCCGTGCACGAACAGACCACCCGCTTGGAAGACGCGTGCGCAGCGGTGGAGCGTGATCCGCAGACCATCGATCGGATTCTGCTTTCCGGAGTGGGGCGCGATCGACCGCTTGCAAGCGTCGACGCGTTCGCTGACCACGTCGGCCGCTTCACCGCGCTCGGGATCACCGACGTCGTGGTGCACCATCCGCGCGCCGACGACCCGGCGTGGGACGACCCACCGGACATCCTCGATCAGATCGCGAGCGCACACCCACTCTGAACCTGCGGCCCTCCCGGGTCAGCGGGACGGATCGAGCACGATCTTGCCCACACCGTCGGCCCGGGCGTGGAACCGTTCGTACGCCGCCGGCCCTTCACTGAGTGGAAGATGGTGAGTCACGACGACCTCGGGGTGGAGCCGGCCGGACTGGGTCAGCGCCAACAACGTCGGGAGTTCTCGTTGCACCGAGCAGAGCCCGATGCTGAACTCGAGTTCCTTGAACTGTGCGAGTGCCATGTGCACGGGGAACGCGTTGCTCTGGTTCACCCCCACGACGGACACTCGCGCGCCGCGCGCCGCGATCTTCATCGCCAGGTCGATCGTCGCATCGGCGCCGACGGCCTCGAGCACCACGTTCGCGCCGCGCCCGCCGGTCATCTCTCGAACTGCGAGTCGGGGGTCGCCGTCTACCGGCTCGGCACCGAGCGCGGCCGCCGCCGCTCGCCGTTCGTCCACCAGATCGATCGCCAGCACGCGGCTCGCACCCATGATCTGGCTCGCCAGGACCGACATGATGCCGACGGGTCCGAGCCCGATCACCGCAACGACGTCACCGGGCTCGATGCGGGCGCGCCGGGCGCCGTACCACGCCGTCGGCGCGTTGTCGGTCAGGACGAGCGCAGCATCGTCACTCACGCCATCGGGAATCAGTACGAGGTTGCCGTCCGCCGCGGGAACCGAGACGAACTCGGCCTGACTTCCGGGCAGCACTGCTCCGAGGCCGTAACACCCGCTCCGGCCCCGCTCGCACCCGAGCACGTATCCGGCGCGACACGGTCCGCACGCGTTGCACCCGACCGAGGCTGAGACCAGCACCGAGTCGCCCACGCCGAATCGGCTGACCGCGGCCCCAACCGCCACGACCTCACCCACCGCCTCGTGGCCGACGCAGAAGCCGAGGTCGGCGCTGAACCCGTGGCCTTCGTAGATGTGCAGATCGCTGCCACAGATCCCGCACGCACGAACCGCCACGATCGCGCCCTCCGCGTCGAAGGGTTGCGGGTCCGGGATCGACTCGACCCGAATGTCGAAGGGTCCGTGGTACGTGAGCGCGCGCATCAACGCTTCTTAGTTCCTTCGATCACGAGGCGCCGCTCTGCGGCGGTGTCCGGAACATGCCCGTTCATGGTGGGCCAATCGAACTGTTTCCCCCACAAGCTCACGTTGAGTGAAGGTCACGGTTCACATCCGCCACCCTTCGTGACGATACCGATGATCCGCTCAACCAGAGGTCTGCCATGTACGTCCGTCGCCGCTCGACTCGAATCATCGGCCTCACGGCCCTCGCCATTCTTCTTGGCGCGTGCGGTTGGGGAACTGCGCCGTTCGGACCTGTGCCGGCGACACCGGGATCCCCCGCCGCCCCCGCCACGGCCGCAGGGAACCCGACCACCGGTGGCGTGAGTTCCGACGGCACGGTTTCGACCGACCGCATCACCACCCTCGGGCTACGCGCCGGCTTCAACCCGGGATCGGGCATCCTCTGGATGGACGACACCGAACGCCAGCGCGAGATGGATGCCATGGTTGCGACCGGCGCTCGCTGGATCGCGCTCGACTTCGACTGGAACTCGATCCAAGGTGACGGCCCGGACAGTTTCCGGTGGGACCGCTCCACCGACACCGTCGTGCGGGAGGCCCACGACCGCGGTCTGCGCATCATCGGCTCACTTGCCTACAGCCCGCCGTGGGCGCGGCGCGCAGCGTGCGCCAACACGAGCCACTGCTTCCCCACCGACCCCGGCGCCTTCGCTCGGTTCGCTCGTGCGGCCGTCGAGCGGTACGGACCGACATCACCGATCCCGGAGCTGAGCAACTCCGTACGCGTCTGGCAGATCTGGAACGAAGCGAACCACTACCCCTTCGTCCAGCCGACGGTCGACGTCGCCGGCTACGCGGTGATGCTCCGGCAGGCCTACGCCGCGATCAAACCGCTCGACCCGAACTCGGTCGTGCTGGCCGGTGCTACCGCCCCGGCCGGTGACGACCCGAACGGCCTGGACATGGCCCCCGTGACGTTCCTTCGCAGCCTCTATGACCTTGGCGCCGGCCGGTCGTTCGATGCCTTCGCCCATCACCCGTACAGCTTCCCGGAGAGCCCGCTGACCGTGGCGCCATGGAATGCCTTCCAGCAGACCCGTGCGTTGCACGACGTGATGGTGGAACACGGTGACGCGGACAAAAAGGTTTGGGGTACCGAAGCCGGTGCCGGGACGGGAACGGACTCCAAGGCCGTTGCGCCACTTCGCCAGGCGCAACTCCTGCAGGACTACTACACCGGCTGGAACGGTGACTTCAGCAGCTTCACCGGTCCCCTGCTCTGGTTCTCGGTTCGGGACAGCGGAACGGACCTGTCCAGCGTGTACGACAACTTCGGCATCCTGCGCCACGACTTCAGCGCCAAGCCGGCTCGGGACGTGCTCGTGACGTTGCTGCGAGGTTGACCCGCCTTCGCTGATCCGACCCGCACGCGCGGTTGGTTAGCGTGCGAACCCGATGGACTCCGACCCGACGTCGTTCACCCCGGAAACCCTCGATCCACTTGCCGGATTCCGGCTCGACGGCCAAGTCGTCCTGGTGACCGGGGCCAGTTCCGGTCTCGGCGCCCGGTTCGCACGCGTCCTGGACGCAGTGGGCGCCCGCGTCGCCATCGCCGCCCGCCGCGCGGACCGACTCGACGATCTGGCCACCCATCTGCACGACCCGATCGTGCTCTCGTGTGACCTGAGTGATCCCGAACAGCGGGACGCACTCGTTCCTCGCGTGGTGGCGGCCAGTGGTCGCATCGACGTCCTCGTCAACAACGCCGGTCGGAGCGAGTCGATGCGGGCGCTCGACGAACCGGTCGAACACTTCCGGGACACCGTCGAGCTGAATCTCGTGGCTCCGTTCGCGCTCGCTCAGGCGGCGGCCCGCCATATGGCGGAGCATTCCATCGCCGGGCGGATCATCAACATCGCATCCATCTACGGCATCTCCGGTGTGGGACGCATTCCCGAAGCGGGATACTCCGCATCCAAGGGTGGACTGATCAGCCTCACTCGAGAACTCGCCAGTCAGTGGTCTCGCCGCGAGATCCGAGTCAACGCGCTCGCGCCCGGTTGGTTCCCCAGTGAGATGTCGGCCGAGATGTTCTCCGACCCGCGGTTGGCCGAATGGATCGTGGAAAAGACACCACTGCGACGTCCGGGCCAGCCTCACGAACTCGATGGTGCGCTGGTGTTCCTGGCCGGAACCGCCAGCAGCTACATGACCGGACAGGTCCTCACGATCGACGGGGGCTGGACGGCGATCTGACCCTCGCCTGACCGAGCGTTTCGGACCCATTTCGACGCCGGCGGCCGCCGTCCCGGGACTCAAGATTCGCACCAAAGCGCCGATGTTCTCGACGTGGAGCACGAGTCTGGGAGCACCGGGACACCGAACGCCGACCAGGCGCTGCTCGCCCTCATGCTCGACCACGCGTCCGACGGCATCTGCCTCGTCGCCGGCGACGGCACCATCCTCGCCACCACCCCGGCCGTCGAGCGCATGCTCGGGGAAACGAGCGGCGCGCTGCGTGGGACGAACGGACTCGAACTCCTGCACCCCGAAGACGTCGATGCTGCACTCGATCGGCTCGGTCGGCTCGGCGAGGACGTCCCCGAGGACTATCGAACGTATCGGTTTCACCACGCTGACGGGCACTACATCACCGTCGAACTCGTGGCCAGCGAGAATCCGGTCCCGCTCGACGTAGCACCGGGCGGCTCGTTGGTACTGACGGTCCGAGACATGACCGAGTGGGACGAGACCAGACTGGCGCTGGACCGGAGCCGAGTGCGCCGCGAACTCGTCGCCTCATTAGCCGCGATGTTCGTGGATGCCTTCGACATCGAGATCGACGAGACCGTCAACCGCGCACTCCGTGAGGTCGGCGCGCACACCGGTGCCGATCGCGCGTACGTCTTCCGGCTCAACGAAGCCGCCACCACGATGCGCCGCACCCACGGCTGGGCCCGCGTCGGCCGCAGCCTCGGGTCCGACGAGAACATCGTGGTCCCGACCGAGCTCTACGCACACTGGCGCGATCAGATCTTGGCGCTGGAAGTGGTCATGATCGACGCCGACCGCGACGATCCAGGGTGGCGGGCCGAACAGGAGACCATGGCGGCTGCGGGCATTACCTCCTTCCTCGCCGTGCCCCTCGTGCGCGAGGCCGAGGCCGTTGGGTTCCTGGCCGTGGACGTCTTCGATCGGCGCCACACGTGGAGCGGCGAAGACATCGAGGTCCTCAAGGTCATCACGGACATCATCGGCTCGGCGCTCGCCCGCCACGACGCGAGCGAACAGTCGCGCGCGGCGGAGGTTCGGTTTCGTGCGATGGTCGAACATTCGAGCGATGCGCTGATCGTGCTCGACGCCAATGGGCAGATCAACCACGTCCCCATCGGCGAGAACCTCTTCGGGTACAAGCCCGACGACCTCTTCGGCACCAACGCACTCGACCTCGTCCACCCGGACGATCTCGAGTTCGCAACGGCCGAGATGCTGCGGGCGGTGATGGACCCCACCTACTCCGCGATCAACGCGATGCGTATTCGTCACGCGGACGGACACTGGGTACCGATCGAACTCGTTGCATCGAGCTGGTTCGATGAGCCGGCCATCGACGGCGTGATCATGAACGTCCGCGACGTCACCGAACGCAATCGCGTGGAAGCGCAGCTCCGAGAAAGCGAAGAGCGGCTCCGAGTCCTGATCGCCAACCTGCCCGGTGCCGTCTTCCGTTGTCTGGCGACACCGCCCTATCGGGCCGAGTTCATCAGCGAGGCCGTGGAACTGTTGACCGGCTACCCAGCCGAAGACTTCATGTCACAACGCGTGATCTTCGACGAACTGGTCCCGCCGGAGCATCTCGAGCGGAGCGACCAGGAGCTCGAGGCGGCCATTGCGAACGGCGGCCCCTACGTCATCGAGTACCCGATCCGCCACCGCGACGGTTCGATTCGATGGATCTCCGAAAACGGCCGCGTCGTCCACGAAGCATCTGGCCACGGTGGATACCTCGAAGGCTTCATGTTCGACATCACCTCACGCGTCGAGGCCATCGCCACCACCAAGGCCAGCGAAACCAAACTCGAACACCTCATCGCCAATGTCCCCGGCGCCGTGTTTCGATGCGAGATCGTCGCGCCGCACCGAGACATCTTCATCAGTGATGCGGTCACGGAACTCTGCGGCTATGACGCCGAGACCTTCTACCGCGGCGACGTGGAGTTCTACGAGCTGGTCGTACCCCAACAGCGCGCGGCGCTGGACCGATCGATTGCCGAGAGCGTCGAGCACGGCCACGCCTACACCATCGAGTTCCAGTTCCGACACCGAGACGGCAGTCTGCGCTGGATCGAAGAGCGCGGTCAGGTCGTTCGCAACGAACTCGGCGAGCCGGTGTGGATCGACGGCGCCAGGTTCGATCTCACCGAACGCAAGCACCTCGAAGCCCGACTCGAACACGATGCCGCGCACGATCCGCTCACCGGGCTCGCCAACCGCACGCGCTTAGTCCACCACCTCGAAACCACGCTGCGGCGTTCGCAACGCACGGGCGGCATCACTGCGGCGTTGTTCGTGGATCTCGACCGGTTCAAACTCGTCAATGACGCGCTCGGTCACGCCGCGGGTGACGAACTCCTCGTGCTCTTCAGTCGCCGACTTCTCAGCGTGATGCGGAGCAGCGATCTCGCGGCCCGTACGGGCGGCGACGAGTTCGTCATCATCTGCTCGGACCTCGTGGATGCCAACGAAGCCGAGAACATCGCCGGGCGGATCGCGGACTTACTACGGGAACCGTTCACCGTGCTCGGGCGTTCGGTCTTCGTCAACGCGAGCGTCGGCATCGCGATTGCCGACGGCGACGATGCGTCGGCCGACGAAGTTCTGCGCAATGCCGACGCCGCGGCGTACCGCGCCAAGGATCGAGGCCGGAACCGTTACGAAGTCTTCGACGATGCACTTCGCGCGGCGACGGCCGCGGCCCTGGAGGTGGAGACGGACCTGCACCGCGCCCTCGATGACCACCAACTCTTCTTGCGCTACCAGCCCGTCGTCGAGATCGGGAGCGGTCAGCTCGTCGGCGCCGAAGGTCTGGTGCGTTGGCAACATCCCGAACGCGGCCTGCTCACCCCCGACGAGTTCTTGCCCGCAGCCGAGGTCTCCGGCCTGATCGTGGCGCTCGGACGAGAAGTACTCGAACTTGCGGTGGGTGCCATGAGCGGCGTCGAGGAGTCCACGCTCGCCAGCGTGGCGATCAACCTCTCACCACGAGAACTCGCCCAGCCCGACGTCGTCGACCGGGTGCGGTCCACCCTCGAGCGTCACGGCGTCGAGCCGCGTCGACTCTGCATCGAGATCACCGAGACTGCGGTGCTCGACGAGGTGGACACTGCCATCGCCACGCTCAACGCACTCCGGGACATCGGGGTGCGGCTGGCGATCGACGACTTCGGGACCGGCTATTCGTCACTCAGCTATCTCCGCCGCCTTCCCGTCGACATCGTGAAGATCGACCGTTCGTTCACGGGAGAACTCGGAGTCGACGGCGCCAACCTGACCATCGTCGCCGGCATCATCGGCTTGGCGCGCGGGCTCGGCCTCGAGGTCATCGCGGAGGGGATCGAAACCCCCCGCCAACTCCAGGTGTTGCGCGATCTCGGATGCACCTTCGGCCAGGGATACCTCTTTGCGGCGCCCGTCGCCCTCGACGACATGCTCAGCCTCAACTCTGATCGTTGGGCCGTTCCCCACGTGCGACACTGACCGCACGCGAGCGTGGCGGAAACGGCAGACGCGCCGGGTTTAGGTCCCGGTCCCTTCGGGGGTGAGGGTTCAAGTCCCTCCGCTCGCACGAAATTTCGGTCTCTTCGTTCGCCGTTCACGGCGAGCACGTGCCCGCTGGGCTCACTCCGTAACCGCGGGACTTCACGTTCTGGTCGTGCCCGAGCGATTTGGCCGGCTATTTCTTGCGCTTCTTACCCTTGCCGGAGCCGCCGGGGTACTTGCGGGTGAAGCGCTTCTTGGGCTTCTGGTCGGCGAACTCGGCGAGAATGTCGGGCGCGGCTGCGTTCACGATGTCTTCGGCGGCATCGAGCAGCGCGGCGACATCTTCGCCTTCGGGCTCCGGGTTCTGCGGCGCCGCCGCGGCGCCCAGGCTGCCGTGCTGCCAACCGGCGCCGAAGATCCGGCGCCGAAAACTCGGACAGTCCTCTGGGCACTTCCACGGGGCTTCCGGCGCGAGATCGAGCTGGCACTTCCGCACGGTCTCACCCGACGGGTAGGTACGCGACTCGTAGTGATGGCAATCGGAACGCATGGGCACCGCAACATCCTGACAGATGTCCCGACCGGAGCCGGCGCACGTCGGGCTCTCTCAGCCGAGCCAGCCGGGCGCGCGTTCCAACAAGAATCGGCTGACGCCGAGACACCGGTCGAGGGTCTCGCACGGGACTTCCTCGCCGTCGCGTATGCGCAGCAAGGACACCCGCTGATGACCGACGACCCGCAAACTCGTCTCGGGTGCGTCCGTGACCGACGGGTACGAGTCGATCGCCGACACCTCGAGCGGGAGATCCGGTCCGCCGACCGCGGCGAGGTCGGTCGCGAGGACGAGCAGGTCTGGCGCGTGCGGCAGTGGCGGCACGGCCCAGGTGAACGAGAGCGGGAGGTGGAACTCGTCCGGCGGATCCGTGACGCCATCGCCTTCGATCACCGCATCTTCGAAACCGAGCAGGACGCGGGGATCGATTTCCAGCGAGAGGTACAGGTCGACTGGGCCGTCGCAACCCTCTTCCGGGTGCAGGTCCACTTCCCAGTTCTGCCGCAATGAGTAGCTCTCGACGAAATGGCGCTCGTCGTGCACGTGAAAGCCATGCTCGACCGCGTGATCCTTGAGGTCGGCAACGAAACCGGCCAGGTCGATGACCGCCATCGCTACGCCACTGCCGATCGCACCGCGGCCACGGCATCGGCGAACGGCACATTGGCCGCGTCGATCATCTGCTCCATGCCGAAGCAACCATGAAACAACCCGGGGTACGTGGTGTTCTCGACGATCGTGCCGGCGGCGCGCATCGCGTCACCGTACGCGACGCCCTGGTCTCGCAGTGGGTCGTACTCCATCGTGAGCACGAACGCGGGTGGCAGTCCGGTGAGATCGGGGTTGCGGAGGGGTGATACTCGGGGGTCATCGGCTTCCTCGGGACCGTTGAGGTAACGGTCGAAGAACCAGCGCATCATGTCCCTGGTCAGGTAATAGCCCTCGGCGTTCTCCTCCATCGACGACGACGTGAACTCGTAGTCCGTCACGGGATACACCAAGAGCTGGAAACGCACGTGCGGCCCCGACGTCCGCGCCATCTGGGCGACGACCGCAGCCAGGTTGCCGCCGGCACTGTCTCCTGCGACCACCACGCGCTCGGCATCGCCGCCGATCGTCGCGGCCTCCGCGTGGGCCCATTGCAGCGCCGCGAACGAGTCATCGACCGCCGCGGGGAACCGGTCCTCCGGTCCCATGCGGTAGTCCACCGACACGACCACGGCATCGATCTCGTTGGCGAGCTTCCGCGCGACGTGATCATGAGTCTCGAGCGAGCCGACGACCCAGCCGCCACCGTGGAAGAACACGACAATCGGTTTCGGCGCGTCACCGGCGGGCCGGTAGATCCGCACCGGCAACACGCCCGCCGGACCTGGAATCTGGCGATTTTCGACGCTCGCGACTTCCACCGTGCTCGGAATGACGACCGCGTTCATCAGGGCGCGGATGGCGTTCGGGTCGGTGTCCTCGTTGAACAGATCCAGGCCAATGGCGGCAATACCGTCGATCACGGTCTGGGCTTGGGGGTCGAGCGGCAACGGACGGTCTCCTCAGCTTGTGGGCCGCGCAGCCTCGCGCAACTGCTCGGCCAGTGTGCGCAATGCCCGACCGCGGTGGGACAACTGTTGCTTCTCGCCCCGTGTCATCTCCGCGAACGTCCGTCCCCTTCCGCCCGCAGGACGAAAGATCGGGTCGTAGCCAAACCCTTGGTCGCCGTGCGGTTCGTCGGTGATCACACCTTCCACCACCCCCGCCGCCACGATTTCGCGGCCGTCGGGCCAGGCCAGCACAAGCACCGTGCGAAACCGAGCCGTACGCGACGCCCGGCGCGCCGTCCTCATCTCGGCCAGGACGCGTTTGACGTTGTCGGAGTAGGTCGCATCCGGCCCGGCGAAGCGCGCGCTGTAGACGCCGGGTCCCCCACCGAGCGCGTCGATCTCCAGGCCCGTGTCGTCGGCGAGCGCTGGGAGGGCGGTCGCCGCGCACAGCGCCTCGGCTTTCAGTCGCGCGTTCGCCTCCAGAGTGGATCCCGTCTCGTCGACGTCCGGAACATCGGTTGGGCGCGGCACCAACTCGATGTCGACGTCGGCCAACGCCGCAGTGATCTCGGCGGCCTTGTCCGGATTCGCAGTCGCAAGAACAACCCGTGAAATCACCGTGGCGGTGGGGGGACGCTGAGGAGCTCGCGCTGGAGTTCGATGATGTCGGTGATGCCGAGTTCGGCCAGTTGGAGCATCGAATCCAACTCACCGCGACTGAACGCCGCGCCTTCGGCGGTGCCCTGAACCTCGAGGAACTTCCCGGCGCCGTTCATCACCACGTTCATGTCCACTTCGGCCGTCGAGTCCTCGATGTAGTCGAGGTCGAGACTCGCCAATGCTTGCACGATGCCGACCGAGATTGCCCCACAGTGGTCCTGGATCGGGTGGGCCTTCAGCTTCCCAGTGGCGACGAGACGCGAGCACGCGTCGTGCAGCGCGAGGAAACCGCCACAGATGGACGCGGTCCGCGTCCCGCCGTCGGCTTGAAGCGCGTCGCAGTCGACGGTGATCTGCACCTCGGCGAGCATCGCGAGATCGGTCACCGCGCGCAGCGACCGGCCGATGAGGCGCTGGATCTCCTGCGTCCGGCCGCTCTGCTTGCCCTTCGCAGCCTCGCGGTTCACCCGCTCTGGGGTCGCGCCCGGCAGCATGGAGTACTCGGCGGTGACCCAGCCCTTGCCGCTGCCCCGCAACCACGGCGGTACCCGTTCCTCGACCGAGGCGGTGCACAGCACGCGAGTCCGGCCCATCTCGACGAGCACCGAGCCCGCGGCGAGTTCGGTGAAGTCACGCGTGAACGTGAGCGGACGGAGTTGATCGGGCTCGCGCCCGTCATGACGGATTCCCATGATGCCTTTCGCCGCACGCCGATGCGCGCGTCAGATGGTGATGGAGAGGTCGACCGCGGCCAAGGTCGCCGCCGCGCCGAACGCGTCGGATCCTTCCTCAACCACCACGGCCGGGTCGACCTGGGGCCAGAGATGGGTGAGCACCAAGCGCTGCGCCGCCGCCGCTCGAGCCGCGGACCCGGCCTGTCGGCCCGAGAGATGGATCGGCGATCGACGGTCCGAATGCATGTAGGACGCCTCGGATAACACCACATTGGCCCCGGGCGCGAACGCGTCCACGGACCAGTCGGGTCCAGTGTCGGCGGTGTACACCAACCGACGGCCATTCGGGTCGGTCAGATCGACGGCGTAGGTCGGTGGCGGATGGTCGGTTCGCGAAAAGGCCAGGTCGATGCCGCCGATCGACGCCGTCGTTCCGTCTTCGACGGGATGCCAGTCGAACGTGTCGCCCCACTGGACCAGCGCTCCGAGCCGTTCATCGGCGCCGGCAGGTGCGAACACGGGAACCCCCATCCGCTCGATCCCATACCGCAGCACCACGTGCAATCCGTAGATGTCCACACAATGGTCCGGATGTTCGTGGGTGACGATGACCGCGGTCAGATCTGCCGGATCCACATAGCGCTGCAGGTTCACGAAGCTGCCGTTGCCGCAGTCCATCCAGAGCGTGGTGGCTCCGTTGCGAACGAGGTACCCACTACAAGCGCCGGCATGGGGTGAGCCGTAGGAACCCGAACACCCGAGGACGGTCAGCTCCATTGCCATCCCTCGACGTTCCGGACCTCAGGACCGAGAAAGCGGCTCCCGAGCTCCGCGAACACCTGGGGATCCCCCGAGGTGATGAAGTGATGCGATCCGATTGCGACGGCTGAGTCTCGGTCAGTACCGATGAGACGCAACGCCTCGAACGCCGTCTCATCCGCGCTGGACACCAACACGACGTCGGGACCCATCACATCGCCGAGCGTCCGCGCCAGCAGCGGATAGTGCGTGCACCCGAGGATCAGCGTGTCGATGTCGGCGCGCCGCACCGGTTCGAGCAAGCGTTCCGCGAGGACGTGGACCTGATCAGAGTCGACGTCGCCGGATTCAACGAACTCCACGAACCCCGGACAGGCCGCACACGTGAGGTCGACACCCTCGAGGCGTGCGACTCGTTGGTACGCACCGCTCGCGATCGTGCCGACGGTGCCGATCACGCCGACCCGGCCGGTCTCGGTCACGGCGGCAGCGGCGCGCACCCCGGGTTCGACCACGCCGATCACCGGGATTTCGTATCGGGTCGCGAGTGCATCGAGCGCGACCGACGTTGCACTGTTGCAGCCGATCACCAACATCTTCACGCCTCGGTCGATGAGGACGTCAGAGATCTCGAGCGAGTACTTGAGGACCTCGTCCGCCGGCTTCGGGCCGTAGGGGAAGCGCCCGGTGTCACCGAAGTAGATCGTCGGCGACGTCGGCAACAGGTCGATCAGCGCTCGCAGGACGGTGAGACCACCGAGCCCGGAATCGAACACACCGATCGGCCTCGCGTCGGGAGGAGCCGAAAGCGCGTCCGCCAGCATCAGGGCACGCTACCGGTCGCTCGCGGCGCGCCGGAGCCGATCGACGACGGCCGCACCGACGCCATCGAGCGGGGGCACCACCGCCAGGATCAGATCCACACCGCATTCATCGGCCTTCCGGAGCGCCGAGTACAGCTCGTGCGCGTACTCCGCCGTGGTCCGCACCGTGGCCAACGTCACAACCGAATCGGCGCGGCCAGCCGAGGGGCGGCCCCGCTCGGACTCGGAGACGTCACTCCGCCATTCGAGGACGCCGATCCGTTGGCCACCGCCCCGGAGGGCCGCGAGGCGCGGTTCCAACTCCGACGGGTCCACGAGTTCGACGCGAGCCAACGGCGCATAGTGCGACGCCAGCGTTCCTGGCGCGCGCGTCGATCCACCGATGCGCGGCGGTACACCGAGGAGTTCCCCGATCATCTCGGCCGTCACGGCGCCGGGGCGCAGCACCGCTGGATGGGAACCGGTGCAATCCACAATCGTCGACTCGACCCCGACGGCGCACGGACCGCCGTCGAGCACGATCGCGAGTTCGTCACCGAACTCGGCGCTGACCGCGCTCGCGGTCGTGGGACTCACCCGCCCGAACCGGTTCGCGGACGGCGCCGCAATGCCGCCGTCGAACTCAGCCAGGAGTTCGAGGGCGATGGGATGCGCGGGCACGCGCAACCCGACGGTGTCGAGACCGCCAGTTGCGACGCGAGAGACGCGATCGGCAGCGCGCACGACCAACGTGAGTGGTCCGGGCCACCAGTGTTCGGCGAGTCGGCGAGCGGCGGGCGACACGTCAGCCGCCCAATCTTCGAGCGCACCAGGATCAAGGCCGGCGCGCTCGCCGAGATGCACGATCACCGGATGATCGGCGGGTCGACCCTTCGCCGCGTACAGACGGTGCAAGGCTTCGGGATTCGTTGCGTCGGCACCCAACCCGTACACGGTCTCGGTCGGGAACCCAACCAACTGCGCCGCGCGCAATGCCTCGGCGGCGGCGCGAATTTCGACCGATGCACTCACCAGTAGTTGATGCGGCTCGCGCGTTCCTCGACCACGTCGAGGTCGTCGGTCCACGCGCCTGACGACAGGTACTTCCATCCACCGTCGGGCAACAGGGTGACGACGGTCCCGGACTCCATTCGTGATGCGACCTTCACCGCGCCCGCGACCGCGGCTCCGGAGGAGATTCCCGCGAACACACCACATTCGTCGAGCAATCGGCGCGTCCACTCGATCGATTCGCGGTTCCGCACGATGGTCTTGCGATCGAGGATGTCCGGATCGAAGATCGGCGGCACGAAGCCATCGTCGAGGCTCCGCAGTCCTTGGACGAGTTCGCCGGCCGGCGGCTCGACCGCGACGATCTGTACCTCCGGCTTGTGCTCACGCAGATAGCGACCGACCCCCATCAGCGTGCCGCTGGTGCCCAGACCGGCAACGAACACGTCGAGTTCCGGACAGTCGGCATAGATCTCCGGGCCTGTGCCTTCGTAGTGCGCGAGCGGATTGGCCGGGTTCCCGTACTGATACAGAAACGCGTACTCGGGCTGAGCAGCCGCAATTTCTTGCGCTCGACGAATGGCACCGTTGCTTCCTTCGCCGCCGGGACTCAACGTGACCTCGGCGCCGAAGATCTCCAGGAGCTGACGCCGTTCCACGCTCACGTTGTCCGGCATCACCACCCGCAGGCCGTACCCGCGCAACTTCGCGACGAGAGCGAGACCGATCCCGGTGTTGCCCGAAGATGGTTCGAGGATCGTCTTCCCCGGGGTGAGCACGCCGTCGCGCTCGGCGAGGTCGATCATCTTCTTGGCGATGCGATCCTTCGCGCTCCCGCCCGGATTCTGGCCTTCCAACTTCGCGTAGATCTTGACGTTCGGGTGAGGACTGAGCGCGTGGATCCCGACGAGCGGCGTGTTGCCGATCAGATCGAGAATGCTCTCGTGACGCACGGGGTTTGGTTCAGCCGCCGGCGACAGCTGGGAGGATCGAGATGACATCGCGGTCGGTGACCGGGGTCTCGAGCTTGTCCAGGTACCGGATGTCATCGTCGTTCACGTACACGTTGACGAACTTGTGCAACGCACCGTTCTCATCGATTAGCTGATCGGCCAGACCCGGATGCGCAGCCGTCACGGAGGCGAAGAGCTCCCCGACCGTCGAGCCCGCGGCGGTGACGGACGCGGCGCCATCGGCATGCACGCGCAACAATGTGGGAAGTCGAACCTCAGCCATCACGGGAGCCTATAACTCCGACTGAACCGGTCAACATTCCCGAGTGGACGACATTCGCGATGGTTGATGACGAGCGTCACACCGAGACGCGGTGCGACGGGTGAGGTACGGCCGTCAGCCTCCGTCCAGGACGACCTGACACTCGGCGATCTCGCCGGCTCGGATCCGGAACGCGCGGAGTGTGGGGATGTCGTCACGAAGCGAAACGATCATGTACACCCACATCGGGTCGACGGCGCTGCTCACGTCGGTGGGCGACGGGTACGGATCGGTGTGGGTGTGGGAGTGCCAGACGCCGATGATCTCGTCACCACGGGCCTCGCTATCTCTCGACGCACGTAGATAGTCCCGACCGTCGACGGTGTAGGTGCGCGCCGACGCGTCGGCGTTGACTGCGGGGTACACCTCCGACACGAAGCCGGTCGCTTCTCGTTGCGCCAGTGGACCGATGACCGGTCCGGCCAGCAACCCGCACGCCTCGTCCGGCAGGCCGGCGTAACAGTGCGCCACGATCCGTTCGTGTTGGGTGATGGTCAGACGGAGGAGGGGCGCCGCGAACGAACTCACGACACCCCGGCCACGCGAGCGTCGTTGATGGCGTTCCACACTCGTTGCGCCGAGACCGGCATGTCGATGTGGCGCACGCCGAGGTGCGAGACGGCGTCGATGATCGCGTTGTGCACCGCCGGAGTGGATCCGATCGTGCCGGACTCGCCGATCCCCTTTGCGCCGAGTGGGTTCAACGGCGTGGGCGTCTCGGTGTTGGAAGCCTCGAAGTTCGGGAGTTCGGCGGCGCTGGGGATCGCGTAATCCATGAGGTTCCCGGTCAAGGGGTTGCCGTCCTCGTCGTACGCAACGCCTTCCCACATCGCCTGCGCCGACCCCTGGGCGATTCCACCGTGTTGTTGCCCGTGCACGAGCATCGGATTGAGGATCTTGCCGCAGTCGTCGACGGCCACGTGGCGCACGTGGTCGACCTGACCGGTCTCGGTGTCCACCTCCACCACCGCGATGTGGGCACCGAACGGGTAGGTCGCTTCGCCCTGGTTGAAGTCCAGCGCGTGCGAGAGTTCGGCAGCCATCCCTTCCGGCAACTTCGCCGGGTCTTTGGCCGTCTGCGCGAGTTGGGCCCAACTCAGCGCGGAGGCCGGCACACCGGTCACGCCGAGCCCACCACCGTCCATCAGGACGATGTCATCGACGTTCGCTTCGAGCAGGTGTGCAGCCAGACTCTTCGCCTTGGCCAACACTTCTTCGCTTGCTTTGTACAGCGCGCTGCCGCCGATCTGCAGGCTCCGTGATCCCATCGTGCCGCCGCCGCGCGGCACCAACCCCGTGTCGGACTGCACGATGGTCACCTGGTCCATCGGGATGCCGAGCAGTTCCTGCACGATCATCGCGAACGACGTCTCGTGGCCTTGTCCGTGTGCAGACGTGCCGACGGTGGCCGTCACCGAACCGTCGTCGTTGATCGCGATCTCGCCGTACTCCTGGAACAGACCTCCCGCGGTGACCTCCACGTACGTGGAGACGCCAATGCCGAGTTGCTTCACATCGCCGCGAGACCGTCGCTGGGCTTGGTCCGCACGCAACTCGTCGTAGCCGGCAACCCGACACACTTCGTCGAGCGCCTTCGCGTATTCACCGACGTCGTAGTTCGCTCCGGTGACCGTGGTGAGGGGAAACGCCTCGGGCGGGATCAGGTTGCGCCGACGGATCTCGACCGGGTCGAGGTCGAGCTCGTCGGCCGCGATGTCGATGATGCGTTCCAACATCGCCGTCGCCTCGGGCCGCCCCGCACCGCGGTACGCCGCGGTGGTGGTGGTGTTCGTGGCGGCGCTCTTGGCGTTCACCTGCACCTTCGGGATCGAATACACACCCTGCGCGAGCTGGCGGGTGAAGAAGACCAGAAACGCCCCGATCGAGGGGTAGGCGCCGCTGTCTTGGAAGACCATCGAGCGCAATGCCGTGATCGTGCCGTCGCGCTTCAGACCCATCTCGACATGCTGGATCTGCGCGCGTCCGTGGGTCATGGACACCATGTTCTCGGAGCGGGTCTCGGTCCATTTCACCGGACGACCGAGCGTCTGCGCGGCCTTCGCGGCGACCGCGTACTCCACGTACATGTCCATCTTGGCGCCGAATCCACCACCGACCGCGGGTGCAATGACGCGAACCTGCTCGGCTTCGAGTCCGACAGCAGCCGCGATGCTCCCCACCAGGCCATGGGGGTGCTGGGTCGGAACCCGAACGAGGAGACCCTCACCGTCGAGTTCCACCACGATGCCGTTCGGCTCCATCGGCACCGCCGCCACGCGTTGGTTGACGAACCGTTCCGAGACGACGATGTCCGCGTCGTCCATGATCGTCGGGTCGTCGCCCGCATCGAATGCGATGGCGAGGTTCGAGCCGTGTTCTTCGAAGAGGACGGGCGCGTCGTCGTCCAGCGCGCGTTCGGGGTCGATGACCACTGGGAGCGGGTCGTAGTCCACGATCACTTGCTCGGCCGCGTCCACGGCGTGGGCGCGCGTCTCTGCGACCACTGCGGCGACGATGTCGCCGACGAACCGCACCCGGTCCGTGGCCAAGGGCGGGCGGTTGAATGCCGGCGGCAACATGATGAAGCCCTGGATTGCGTCCATCGGGAGCGTCGCCGCGGTGTAGACCGCGATCACGCCCGGCATGGTTTCCGCGTCTGCAGTATCGATCGAGGCCACGGTCGCGTGGGCGATGGTCGAGCGAACGAAGACGATGTGGGTCAGGCCGTCGACCTGGAGATCGTCGTAGTAGCGGGCAGAACCGTCGAGGATCGCGGGGTCCTCCCGCCGAAGGACTGCATTGCCGAGAATCGAGCCGGACGCGGCCATCAAACCGTCCTCTGTCGGGGTCGGCGCAATCTATCCGGCGTCAAGCGACGCCAACGTCGTTGCGACTGGACCGACCAGGGTGGTCTCGCGTCCGGGCCGGTCCATGAACCGGGCGACGTCATCCATGATCTCGGCGCGTCCCGCGTCGGAGTCGAAGAACCGATCGTCGAAATCGGCGCGCGTCGCGAATCCGAGCACCGCGATGCCGTCGATCTCGGGCGTCTCGGCAGTCAACGTCTCGTCCACCACGTACTGGTGATAGTCGGCGAGGCCGGCGTGACGGCGGAGCGCGAGTGGCGCGTGTCGCTCAGTCCAGTGACGGCTGAACGCCGCGTGATCTCTGGTCGGATTCCGTCGCATGAGCGACACCATCGCGACTGCGCACGGCTGCGTTCCGATTTTCGGTGCATGCTCCGTGACCCGCCACGCCCACACCCGCCGGCCGAGCACGGAGAGCGCGTTCGGCCAGTGGCCGCTCTGACCCGCAACAAACACGTCGAACTGCGCGGGGTTGGCGTAGAAGCCCTGGTCCTCGACCGCGCGCCGGACTTCGACGCCGTCACCGAGCCGGCCGATCAACGTTGCGTCTGCGTCCCACACTGCCGCCACCCACGTCATGGCCGCGCACGGTACCCGCCCACCCAACCGCTCGCCTCAGTCTCCTAGCCCGTCCTAGCCCTTCGAGCGTTTGTCGTCCTGAGCGGCTCAGAGGCGGTGCAAACGACAGACGGTCCCGAACTCCTTGAGCGTTCGGTGTCCTGAGCCGCTCACAGGCGGTGCAAACGACAAACGGTCGTCAGTGGGGGGCGACGATGTCGTGCTCGAGCGTGCCGATGGCGTCGATCTCGACGCGCACGTGGTCACCGACGGCCAGGTACCGCTTCGGATTCATCCCGAAACCGACTCCCGGCGGCGTGCCCGTGAAGATCACATCGCCCGGTTCCAGCGTGATGGCCTCCGTGACGAAGGCGACGATCTGGGCCACCGAGAAGAGCATGTTCGCCGTGGTGTCGTCCTGGCGCCTCTCCCCGTTGACGATGCAACGGATGGGGAGCGCCTGCGGATCGGGAATCTCGTCGGCCGTCACGATCCATGGACCCATCGGCGCGAACGTGTCGAGTGATTTTCCGCGCAGCCATTGCGCGTCGCCGAACTGAAGGTCCCGCGCGGAGATGTCGTCGCCGCACGTGTAGCCGAGGACGACGTCGAGCGCCCGAGCCTCCGGCACCTGCGACGCACGACGGCCGATGACCACGACCAACTCGGCCTCGTAGTCGAGCGCGCGGGTGATCGACGGATGAATCACGTCGTCGCGCGGGCCGACGATGGCATTCGCGAACTTGGCGAAGAGCTGCGGCCGGTCGGGAACATCGGACCCGGTCTCGGCGGCGTGCTCCGCGTAGTTGCGGCCGACGCACATGACCTTGCCCGGCTTCGGGATCGGCGCCAGTAACGCGACGTCGTCCATCGATCCGACGACCGCGCCTGCGTGGATCGCGTCGAGCTCCGTGCCGGCATCAAGCACCGACGAGCCGTCCACGATCCCGAACCGAACCTGACCGTCGTCGCGGCGATACGAGACAATGCGCATCGGTCCAAGCTAGAGGGCACCCCAGAGCAACCAGCGCCTCTGGAACTACGACGGTCGCGGGGGTGCCCGTGGCCCGAGCGGCCCGTGAACGAAGTGAACAAGAGAGGAAAATCAGTTCGGCAATGCGACGACGCCCGAATCCACTGCCCGGTTTCCAAGGCCGACGGGTAGCTTCGAGGGATGACCCGGCCCGGGGACGGCACCGTCCTGACCAACCGCAAAGCGCGCCACGATTACGCGATCCTCGACGTGTGGGAGTGCGGCATCGTGCTGCACGGCGCCGAGGTGAAGTCTTTGCGAGAGCACCATGCCAACCTCCAGGACGCCTACGCGCGAGTCGACGACGGCGAGATCTGGCTCAACGGGATGCACATCCTCCCGTACGCGTTCAGCCGCGCCGAACTCGATCCGGTACGTCGACGCAAGCTGCTCCTGCACGCCCACGAGATCGAAGAGATCAAGCGCAAGACCGAGGAACGGGGCCTCACGTTGGTCCCACTCAAGGTCTACTTCAAGGACGGCCGAGCCAAGCTCGAACTCGGTCTCGCCAAGGGAAAGAAGAACTACGACAAGCGCCACGCCCTCGCCGAACGGGACGCACAGCGAGACGTGGAACGGGCGCTACGCGGTCGCGGCGACTGACCCACCGGCCGCACCGGCCGCGGGAGATCCCGTGACATCAGCATCGGTCGCACGCCCCTGGCTGCGTAGCTCGGCCGGCGTGACCATGCCGACCAACACCTCGGCGTCGAAGACGAGGATGACCGGCACAGGACCGGTCCCCATCCGGTACGCCACCTCGAGCGCCGCATCGCTCGGCGACGCAACGCCGACGGCCGTCATCGGCACTGCGATGTCCTGCACTCGTAACGATTGACGCATCGCTGGGTCGGTCCGGCCGAGCATCTCCAACGTCACGACCCCCGCGATCGCGCCGTCCCACCCCAACACCGGGAGGATGTGATGGCGCGGCGGTGTGCTCGCGAACTCGTCGCCCAGCGCCGCGATCGTGTTCCAGCCGCGAACGGTCTCCGGGTTCGGCGTCATCAGGTCGCCGATGCGATGGTCGCCGACGACGGCAGACAAACGCGCGCTCTGGAGTTCGGCGGTCGCGGTCCGGAAGATGAAGAAGCCCATCAGCGCGGTCCACAACGACACGAACGGAATGCCGATCGACGGGCCCAGAACGCCGGCGCCGATCGCGAGGGCGCCGAAACCCTGGCCGACACGAGTGGCCACGATGTCCGCCCGTGATCGATCGTGGGTTGCGGCCCACACTGCACTTGCGAGGATGCGTCCGCCGTCGAGCGGCGCGGCGGGGATGAGGTTGAAGGTCCCGAGCACCACGTTCACGAACGCGAGCCACTGAATCGCCGACACCACGAGCGAGCCGACACCGAGGCTCCCGGCCCCGACGCTCAGACCGGCGAAGATCCCGGCCAAGGCGTAACTCATCGCCGGACCCGCCGCCGCAATGCGGAACTGGGCACCGGCGGAAGGCATGGCGCCGTCGAGTTGGGCGACGCCGCCAAGCAGCCAGAGCGTGATGCCACGCACCTGCATCCCGTTGCGCTGTGCGATCACCGAGTGCGCGAGTTCGTGTGCGAGCAGGGAGACCAGGAACACGGCCACCATCGGGATGACGACGAACCAGACGGCTGCGCCACCGCCCGAGCCGCGCGTCAGCTCGAAGGCGAGCAACGACGCGATGACGAGGACGGACCAGTTGGCCCCGACCTCGATACCGAAAATCTTTCCGAAGCGAATACTCGGACGCATGTGCGTTCCTCTCTGGCCCTCGTGTTGCTGCAACGCCGGTCAGCAGTCTCGCGTTCCCGCGAAGTGTCGGAAACCACCGTTCTTCAGGCTCAACTCAGACGCCCGGCCTTCGCCGCGTGCATGCCGCGATCCATCGCGACAACCGGCGGAGACAGTTGAGGCGAATGAAACCGACGCACGAGGCGTACACTGACCCTGCTGTCTCTGCGCATCGGGACGGCAATTGACAAGGGGGTGCGTGGCTTCGATTTTGAGGATCGAGGTGGGAGAAGCGAGCCGACGTCGTCAGATCGTCGCTAAAGAGCTGGCACACAGAAACACATGCCGAGGACAACCTCGCACTCGCTGCTTAGAAATAAGTAGCGACGTTCCTCCTGGCCCAGCCACTCGGCCAGAACCGGAACGCCATTTAGAGCGGCTCACCGTCAGGACTCGTCCTGTGACCTGACGGGACACCACAGCGGGACTGGGATCGACACAAACTGCCGGTGGGCGGTGTCGATCTGAGACTCGCCTACCGGCTGCGCTCGGAGAAGTCCCACCAACAACTTGAAAGACGGGGGTTCGACTCCCCCCACCTCCACCGAAGTGTTCGGCGGCCCACGGCGGGGTCGGTTGCTCTCGTTGAGCCCGTCTCGCCCGTTCACTGGCCCCGTAGCCACCCATACGGTTGCTGAGGGGACATCGGACCTGATCCTCCCTGCGCCGCGACCGCGGCCTCGGCTCACTCCCAGGGTTCGAAGAGTCCTTCGAACTCAAGCTTGCCGTTGCGGACCCGTCCGTACAGCAGCCAGTCGCCACGGAACATGCCGTGTTCGTACGGTGCGCCCGCAATGTGCGTGCGCGGACCACCGGTGGCGCTCGGCATGAACCGGATCGACTCGAGCCCGGTCTTCAACCCCGGGCCCGAAAGAATCGGCGCCCGGAACAGACCCTCCGTGAGGACGCGCGCGGTGTCATAGGCCAGCACCGGGATCGCGTTCGGCCACATCGGCGGAGACGCGCCATGACGCGCGACGAACGCGTCGTGGAATTTCTGGGCGAGCACGTTCGACGGGTCGAACTGATCGATGCCGACCCAACCTTCGAACAGATCGAAGCCCATCAGGTACCACATGAACGCCGTACTCATGATCCGGGGCGGATCCCACGCCAACTCGTCCAGCGCGCGACGGAGGTATCCCTGCGCCGCGAGCATGCCGTAGCCCATGTACGCCAGTGCGTCCGCGTTCACTTGGCGAAGGTTGTCGAGATTCTCCGCGAGGTTTTCCGGCGTCTGACTCACCGTCTCGACCGCGGCAATGCTCACACCCCGACGACGACACTCCTGGCGGAAGTAGCGGAAGTACTCCTCACCGTTCGGCGAGATCTCGCTCAACACCGCGACGCGCTTGTGACCATTGCGAGCAAGCCACGCGACGCACAGTGCAGCGTCGCCACCGACGTCACCGTTCCCCAGCCGGAAGCAATACTCGCCCTGCAACCGCTCGGTACCGGCCCACGAGATCAGCGGGACGTGAAGTTCGTTCGCTAGCGGGGCAACCGTAATTGCATTGTCCGAGCTGTATGCGCCGGCCACGCCGATGCAGCCCTCGTCCACCAGATACCGGAATCCGTCGGTCGCGTTCTTCGCCGTACCACGGGGCAGACCGTTCTCGCCGTGCAGGACGAACTCGTACGGGCGATCGAGCACGCCCGACTCGACCGCCTGGTCGAAGGCAAGGCGATGGATGTTGTCGTAGCCGCCGCCCGGGCCGTCGAGGCACGAACCGAGCCAACCGATCTTGATGGGTTCCATGCTGCTCCTCGTCGTCCGCACCCTCTGAAGGCCAAGGTATACGGGAGATGGTTCCAGTACCGGATGACCGCGAGACCGGTCGGCTCGCCCGTCACCGACCTCAGGCCACACGGCGGCGTGCCGCGCGGTTCGGACCCGCCACGGTCATCACGCCTCCCGGCACGGAGAGGTCCAACCGATTGGCGCCGAGGTGTTCGCATTAGCACGACGGCGGACGGATGACCTGCAGCACGTCCAACGGAGCCGACACCGCGATTCGCCGCCAGCCGTAGTACGCGGGCCACACGTCGCACAGCCCGTGCTGCAGGTAGCTCGTGTGGACGGCAACTTCGCGGGAAGTGCTCGACCACCTCGTGCGGCTCGTCGGTGTGGATGAAGAGGAGGCGGTGCTCGACCTCGCGCAACTGAGCTTCGCGGAGCCGTTCACCGTCGACGCTCGCGTCACCACTCGCGCGGGCCTGACGCGCGCTCGCCGCTACCACCGTCGAGAGTGCGCGGTGAGCGTTGCCGACGTCGTCGCGCTGGAAACTGCGCGAGCGCTGTGCGCGCCGCTCGCAACGGCAGATGTGCAACTCCTCGCGACCGGTCGAGCCGAACACCTCGACGTCATACCGCTCCCAAACTCGGGGCGGACCCCCTCGCCCACGTCAGGCTCGAACGGCGGCCACGGCGGCGCGTCAGGCGGATTCGACCTCGGCCTTGATCCGGTTCAGGGTTGTCTGCATCCCGTTGCGGTTGGTCTTGCCGCGGGCCCAGCCGAGCAGCGCCCAATAGGTCCGCATCGCGAAGTTGTCGGTGAGTTGGAACGACTCGGTCACGTCCGTGTCGTCGCCGACGGGCGTCAGCTGGTAGCTCCAGGTGTTGAGCACCTTCCCAGGCTCGCCCACTGCGAACGTGAACAGCCGATTCGGCTCACACTCGGTGACGGTGCACGGCGCCCAGTAGGTCGGGCCCTTCTGGTTGCGCTTCACGTGACCCCGGAACTTCGCACCGACGGTCGGGCCCGTCGCGCCGTCGAGCCACTCGGCCTCGAAGGTCTCGGGCGAGTACTCGCCGATTCGGGTGACGTCGCTCACGAGCGCCCAGATCTTCTCGGCTGGTGCGTTCATGTGCACGGTGACTTCGTCAGACATCTTCGCCACTTCAGGCTCCAACGGGTTCGAGGACGCGTGCCTTGAGGCCCATGGCCGCGAGCATGGCGCGGTCGGTGGCGTGGTCGGCGCACGGCGTCGTCTCGGTGAGCATCATGTTGCGCTCGCTCGTGAAGATCGAGTTCGCGCCGGCGAGGAAGCACAGGGCCTGGTCCGAGAAGCTCATGAGGTGACGCCCCGCGGCGATCCGCACGACCGACGTCGGCATGAGCACGCGCGCCATCGCGATCATGCGCACCGTCTCGTGGATCTCCACGTCGGCCGCGTCTTCGAGGGGCGTCCCGGGAACGCGCGAGAGCACGTTGATCGGGACCGACTCGGGATGGGGGTCGAGGGTGGCCAGACGGTGCAGGAACGAGATCCGGTCGGCCGACGACTCGCCCATTCCGATGATGCCGCCGCAGCACACGGTGATGTTCGTCTTGCGCAGGTTGTCGATCGTGTCGAGGCGGT
>JANYJV010000108.1 GCA_025361725.1 Acidimicrobiia bacterium
GAGTCATCGCCCGAATGGTCGGCATACCAACGTTGCAACGCCGGCAGCTCATCCCGACACGGCAGGCACCACGAGTTCCAAAAGTTCACGATCACGGTCTTCCCGGTGAGACCACCGAGGCTGACCGCGGTGCCGTCGAACTTCGTGAGCCGAAAGTCCGGCGCCGGCTTCCCGAGCAAAAGGCTCGTGTTGTACTCCGCACGCGGGTCCGTACCGACGTTGACCGCCAGAATCACGGCCAAGATCGCGACCGCGACACCCACGCCCAAGACCACCCACCGCAACGGATGTTTCATGGCAGCTCCGCGCCCACCGGCTGTTCTGCCAGACGCTCGGCGCGCCCAGCTGCGCCGTTCGCGATCGCAGCGTCGTTGGAGCTGCCGCCGTCGTCAGGACCGTCGCCATCGCCGTTCGAATTATCGGGCGGCGTCGATCGAATGACCCGGCGGCGAACTCTCGGCGCGAGGGCCACGATCGTGCCGAGCGCCATCATCACGCCGCCGATCCAGATCCAGAGTGTCATCGCCTGGATGGAGACGCCGACGGTGACGCGTCCCCGCTGGTCGGGCGACCGGACGAGCGTGAGGTAGACGTCCTCCAACGCCCCGGTACGAACCGACGGTGTGCCGATGCCCTGGTTGGCGTTGCGGTACGTGGAGATCGCCGGCGCGTACGTGCCGAGGTTGTCGCCGCCGCGCGAGATCGCGAGGTCGGCCGAGACTGAGTTCTTCTGATCGGTCTTCGTGGCGTGGGAACCGAGGTAGCGCACGGTGTACCCGTCGACGGTGGCCCGCTCGCCCACGTTCAGCCGCACTTCACGCTTGGAACCGAACGACCCCGACGCCGCCAGCGCGACCGCGATGACCACGACCCCCGAGTGCACGGCGAGCCCGCCGTAGCGCCGAGGATTCCCGCCAACCGTGTTGGCGAGGCCGCGTCCCCAACCGACCGCGTCGGCGCGACGTCGCGCCCGCACCGCGACGAACGTTTCGCGAACGATGGCCGAGAGGCTGAACGCGGCGAGTCCGAAGCCGATCACCGTCGACCAGTCACGTGTCCACGCCGCGAGCGTGACGAGCATCGCCACCGCGCCGACGTACGCCGGAACGATCAACCGGTTTTGCAACACCTCACCACTCGTCGCCCGCCACGGCAGCGCCGGCGCGATCGCCATCAGGAAGAGCAACAAGAGGCCGAGCGGTGTGGTCATCCGATCGAAGTACGGCGCGCCGACCGACAACGTGCTGCCCCGCACCGCCTCGGCCAGGAGCGGGAACACCGTGCCGAGAAGCACGACGAACGCGAGGCCGGCAAAGAGCAGGTTGTTCGCAAGGAAGGCGGCTTCACGCGAGACCGGCGAATCGATCCGACCCGGCGTGTGCAATCGGTCTGCGCGCCACGCGATCAACCCGATCCCGCTCGCCATCACGATGAAGAGGAACGTGAGAAGCCAGGGACCGATCGTCGACTGCGAGAACGCGTGGACGGAGGTGATGATCCCCGAGCGCGTGAGGAACGTGCCGAGAATCGTTAGCGCAAACGTGGCGATGACGAGTGAGAGGTTCCACACCCGCAACATCGCGCGGCGCTCTTGCACCATGACCGAATGGATGAAGGCGGTTGCGGTCAACCACGGCAGCAGCGACGCGTTCTCCACCGGGTCCCACCCCCAGTAGCCGCCCCAGCCGAGGACTTCGTAGCTCCACCACGCGCCGAGGATGATGCCCGCGGTCAGGAATCCCCACGCCACGAGGGTGGTGCGGCGCGTGTCGGCGAGCCAGCCCTCACCGAACCGGCCGGTGATGAGCGCGGCCATGGCGAACGAGAACGGGATCGTGAACCCGACGTAGCCGAGATACAGCATCGGCGGGTGGAACGCCATCAGCGGGTGGTTTTGGAGCAGCGGATTCGGGCCGCGCCCGTCGAGCGGCGCCGTGCCCTTGACCAACTCGAATGGATTCGCCGCCACCGCCATGAAGAGGAAGAAGAAGAACGCGACGATGAGCCCGATGGTCAGCGCCCACCCGACCATCGGGTCGGACATGCGGGCACGGAACCGGTGGGCGGTGAAGCTCAGGTATCCCGCGAGGATCAGCGCCCACAGCAGGATCGAACCCTCGAGCGCCGCCCAGAGACCGGTGATCGTGAAGAGGGTCGGCGTCGAGCGCGCGTTGTTCTCCGCGACGTACTTGATGGAGAAGTCGTGACTCAGCAGCGCCCACTCCATCGCGACGACCGCGAGGAGTGCCCCCGCCAACACCACGAAGACGCACGCACGCCCCGAGCGCAGCGATACCGCGTCGTGACGAATGATGCCCCGCAACAACAGCACGATCCCGATTGCCGAGCCGCCGATCCCGATCGCAATCCCCAACACACCCAGCGACGCCTTCATAACTCCCGCTCTTGGCCCTGCGGGCCAGGCCGCTCGGGCCCCGGCTCGGCAGCGCGGACTGTCGACACCGCGTGCCCAGCCGCCTCACCTTCGGTTGCCTTGGGGGCGTGTTTGGTGTCGACCTTCGGCGGGGTGTACTTGGCACCGTGGCGGATGAGGATCCGATCCGAGTCGAACGTCAGACCGCTCCCCCAGCGCCCCTCACAGAGCACCGGCGCGGAATCCTTGAACAACTCCGGTGGATCGCCCTGGCTCACGACTCTGACGGTATTGGTGCCATCGGTGACCTCGAAGTTGACACCGTTCCTGGTCGGCTGACGCGACCCGGGGACGACCGCGCCCGCCAACCGGAACCGGTCGCCGCCCTGCGTCTTGCGGTCGTGGACTGCCTCCGACACCGTCCGGTAGTAGACGACGTTCTGGCTGAGCACCACCACCAGCACGACGCCGACGATGACGGTCAGCCCACAGACGACCGCGGCCGCGACCGTGCGGGTGCGGCGCGCCTTGGCCGTCGCATCCGTCTGGGTCACGGCTTCACGTTTCGCGGCGCGTCGTCGCGTTCAGCTTGCCGAATGCGCAGCACGAGTCGCACCGAATACCCCGCCAACACCACGGCCGCGATTCCCCAGCCTGCGATGACATACCCGACGTCAGTCATGGCATTCCTCTTTTTCGTCCGCTCACGTGACACCCGCCTTGACGCCGGTGCGTTCGGCGATCGCGTGCGCGAGTTCGACGTCGGCACGGCCGTGCTCGAGGACGGCGAGGCGGTAACGGCGATCCAGGAGATACACGTACAACAGCGTGAACGCGATCGTGCCAATCCAGAGGGTGAGCGCCATGACGCCGTGGATCTCCGGATTGAGTTGCGGGTTGAAGACCGTCGCCTTCTGATGCAGCGTCCGCCACCACTCCACCGAGAAGTGCACGATCGGCACGTCGACAAACGCGATGAGCGCCGCAATCGCATTCCGCTTCGCCGCACCGACCGGATCCGAGGACGGAATCCGGCGGAGCGCGCAGTAACCGAGGAAGAGGAAGAACAACAGCGCAGTGCTGACGAGCCGGGCGTCCCACGCCCACCAGAAGCCCCACACCGGGCGACCCCAGATCGAACCGAGCACGAGGGCGAGCCCGGTGAACATCACACCGAGTTCGGCCGACGCTCCGGCGACCCGATCCCACACATCCGCGCGAGTCCGACGCCACAGGAACAGTGCCGACGCGGAAGCCGTGATGAAGAACGCGAGATACGCCAGCCATGCCGATGGGACGTGGAGGTACATCACCCGTTGCGCGTCGCCCTGGACCTCGTCGGTCGGCGCGCCCCACAACCCGAACAGCACCAGCGCCACCAGCGACACAATGGTCAGGACGCCGACGATCCGACGAACGATCGGCGCCAGCAGCTCATCCCGCTCCATTTAGGTCTCCTCCCAGAGGGCGCCGAAGGCCATGACGCCGATCGTCGTATAGAGCACCGCGAACACTCCGAGCATCCCGACCCAGGGCCACGCATCGCCGGGAACGCCACCCAAGCCGTCCTCGAAAGCTCGGGTCGCCCCCAGCATGACCGGCGCGATCACCGGCAGTAGCAACAGGGGGAGCAGGGTTTCTCGCAACCGCAGACCGGCCGCCAACACGCCGTACAGGGTACCGGTGGCTGCGAGTCCGACGGTCGCGGCCGTCGCCGTGATGAGCACTACGCCAAGCCCGTGCACGTCGACGCCGTACATCACGATCACCGCGACTCCGAGGACGACTTCCAGCACGGCAAGTTGCAGCGCGATAGCGGCGGCTTTGCCGAGGAAGATCGCTCCGCCGTCGAGCCCGGCCATCCGCAGGCCGTCTCGCGCGTTGTGATGGGTTTCGATGGCGAAGGCTCGCCCCACTGCGAGCAGTGTCGCCAGCAGGACCGCGATCCAGAAGAGCCCGGGCGCCACTCGGGTCAGCACGCCGCGGTCCGGGTCGAGGGCGAACGCGAACAACAGGATCACGATGAGCCCGAACGGGAGGATTTGGCCGAGCGCCACCCGTGCACGCGCCTCGATGCGCAGATCCTTCCCGGCGACGACCGCAGCCTCCCGCCACAAACTCGTTCCGCTCATGGAGTCACCGCCGGGACCACAGCAGGCGCGGACACCGTCGACTTCGCCGCCGGCTCGGTCATCGTTGCGCCCATCGGAGTGACTGCGGCGGTCTGGCCGCCATCCACCCGGACCTCGCGTGTGGCGAGTGGCCGCGCGATCTCCAATTCGTGCGACACCATGACCACGGTGCGGCCCTCGCCCGGCGCATCTCGGACGACGTCGGCCAACACCTCGCGGCCCAGCGCATCGAGCCCGGCGTGCGGTTCGTCGAGGAGCAGGAGCTCGGGACCTCGGACCAACGCGACCGCCAACGCGAGACGGCGGCGCTGACCCGCGGACAGACCTCGGTGAACAACGCGTGCCGCGTCGCCGAGTGCAACTCGATCGACGACGGCATCCACGTCTGCGGTGCCGCGGCCCGCGGCGCGTGCGAAGAACTCCACGTTCTCGCGCGCGGTCAGGTCGTCATAGCAATACGTCTCGTGACCGACGATCGCAATCTTGCGTCGAGCGGCGAGCCGGTCGTGGTACAGGTCGTGACCGAGGACCTCGGCCTCGCCGGAGTAGGGCGCGAGCAATCCGGCGACGAGGCGCAGCAACGTGGTCTTGCCGGCGCCGTTCGGTCCGGACACGAGGAGAATCTCGCCGGCCGCGACGTCGAGGTCGGCCCCGGCAAGCGCCGGGAAACGGCCGAGCAGACACACCACCGTTCGAAGTCGAATCACGAGCGACACACGAGCCTCCGAGGCCCGACACTCGGGCCGCCACCAGCGCGGAAAGTGTACGAAATCCTTATGAAAACGGTCGAACCCAGGCCGAGCGGGGCGGCGCTCGTGGTCCCAGAATCGGCCGATCAGCCACTACCGTCGAGTCGGTGCGCCGGACCATCAACTTCGTCGGTCGATTGCTCTTTACCGGCGGCCTCCTCCTCCTCCTCTTCGTCGCGTATCAGCTCTGGGGAACCGGCTTCTACGAATCTCAACAGCAGGACGACCTCCGCTCCAACTTTGACACCTCCGTCGTCGAGGTCCGCCAGGCCCGTCAGCCGGTCTCCGGGACGACCACTACCACCACGCCGCTTCCACCACCGCCCGAAGGCGAACCCGTCGGCATCATCCGCATCCCGAAGATCGGACTCGAGCGGGTGATGGTGCAGGGCGTCACGGTGCCCGACCTCCGCAAAGGCCCCGGCCACTACCCCGATTCGCCCATGCCCGGCCAGATCGGCAATGCCGCGATTGCCGGCCACCGCACCACCTACGGCGAGCCGTTCAACCGCATCGACGAGCTCGTCCCCGGAGACACGATCAGCGTCCAGACCCTCGCCGGCACCTTCACGTACTCCGTGACCGAACAACTCGTCGTCTCTCCGCGCGATGTGCAGGTCCTGGACCCGACCCCTGGTGCCACGCTGACGCTCACCACGTGCCATCCGAAGTACTCGGCGAATCAACGGCTGATTGTGAAGGCCACGCTGGACGTGAAGCGCAGCCCGAAGCCGGTCGCACCAAGACGCGGTGAGGTGAAGACCCGGAACCTTGCGGTCGGCGACGTGACCGGAAAACCGGAGTCCCGCATCCCCATGATCTGGACGGGTCTGCTCGTCGCGGCGGTGGGCGGGCTGTGGTGGTTCGCATTCCATCGGCGCAAGCGGTGGTACGTCTGGTGCATCGGCGTGATCCCGTTCCTCGCGACCTACGCACTGTTCTGCTTCTACGTCGAGCGCATCTTGCCGCCGGGCTTCTGACGGGGGATCGCCGGTTCGGGCGCTCCGAGCACCTGCGCCAACTCGTTCATCCCGTCGACGAAATCGACCGACGCCGCGAAACCGAGTTCGTGCCGAGCTCGGTCCGGACTGGCGAACACGTGGCGCACATCCCCGGCCCGCCAACCACCGACCACCTCCGGTCGAGGGGCATGCGCGCCGAATGCATCGGCCAATGCTTCAGCCATGTCGAGGAGCCGGCGAGGCTTACCACTCGCGACGTTGAACGCGCCCGGCGCCGCCGCGTGCACCGCCAACACGTTGGCGGCCGCGATGTCTCGGACGTGCACGAAGTCTCGGAGTTGGCCACCGTCTTCGAAGACCTGCGGTGCTCGGCCGGCACCGAGCGCGTCGGCGAAGATCGCCGACACCCCTGCGTACGGCGTTTCCCGTGGCATCCCCGGTCCGTACACGTTGTGGTACCGAAGCGCCGTCACCGAGACATCGGGATGCTCGCGAGCGAAGGCGAACGCGAGGTGTTCTTGGGCGAGCTTCGTCGCGGCGTAGACGTTGCGGGGATCTGTCGGTGCGGACTCGGGCACCGCCTCGGGAACGAGCGGCGCGCCGCACTCCGGACACGGCGGCTCGTACTTACCGGCGTTCAACTCGATCGGTCGACGGGGCGCGGCCGGGACGATGCCGTGGTCGGCACACCGGTACCGACCCTCGCCGTACACAACCATGCTGGAGGCGAGGACGAATGTTCCGGCGAACCCGCGCTCGTGCAGCGCGGTGAGGACGGTCGCCGTTCCCAAGTCGTTGTCCGACACGTATCCCAGCGCATCGCCGAAGTCCACACCGAGGCCGACTTTGGCCGCCTGGTGACACACCGCTCCGACGCCTTCGAGCGCGGCGACCACCGCCGCCAGATCCGTGACGTCACCGACCACTGCGGCTGGGTCGTCCGGCACGTGAACTCGATCGAACACCACGATCTCGTCACCCGCGACACGAAGTGCGGCGGCGACATGAGTTCCGATGAAGCCGGCGCCGCCGGTCAACAACACCTTCATCGTGAACCGTTCACGGGACCGACTCGCTGTCACGGTGTTCGCGCGGGATCCGGACGGTAAAGCGCGCACCGCCCCGCTCGTTCCTCACAGTGATCCGGCCGTGGTGTGCCTCCACGAATCCACGTGCGATCGCGAGACCGAGTCCGGCACCACCAGCCGTGCGCGCCGGGTCGGACTGGTACGCGACGTCGAAGATCCGTTCGAGATCCTCCTCGGGAACGCCGCCGCCGGAATCGAGCACCGAGACGTAGACGTGTTGGAGATCGTCCGCACCGGCTTCGACCATCACCGAGCCGTCCGGCGGCGTGTGCCGGATCGCGTTCTCCAGCACGTTGCGCAGCGCGCGCAACACCTCCGGGGTCGAGACTTTCACGTCCGGGGCCGGACCGTCGATCCGACCTTCGAGACGTACCCCCTTGGCCTCCGCCACCGGTGCCACCCCGGCGATCGCGTCCGAGACCAGATCTCCGAGCGACACGCGTTCCACGTGAAGGCGCAGTGCGCCGGCTTGGGTCCGACTCAGCTCGAAGAGATCGTCGACGAGTGCCGCCAATCGATCCGTCTCGGTCCGCAACATCGCGTGATACCGGTCCACTGTCTCCGAATCCTCGACCACGCGATCCTCAAGCGCCTCCACCATCGCCCGAATCGCAGCCAACGGCGTGCGCAGGTCGTGGGACACCCATGCCACCAGTTCTCGCCGAGATTTCTCGACCGACCGTTCGCGCCGGCGCGCGTCATCGAGTCGCGCTTCCATCTGCGTGAGTTCTTCGGCGAGGCGCGCGAGTTCCGGTGGCCCGGACACTGGCGGCGCGGTCGATAACTCTGAGCCACCAATACGACGCGTCGCCTCCACGAGCGACGTACTGGTCGCCACCACTCGACCCGCCAACACGACGGATGCCGTGACACCGACGGTGGCCACCGCGACGAGCACCACCTCGATGACCACGAGGTCGTGCGGGCCGATGAACATAGCTTCGGCGGCCCCGAACACGCCGAGCCCGATCGCAGCCACGATCACGAGCGCGAGGACCGACACCTGCACTGCGAGCGGGCGGCGTCGCAACCGCGCGAGCAACGGAAGCCCAAGCAACACCGCCACCGCCGCCGTGCCCACCGCGATGGCGATCAGTTCGCCGGCGTCTCGCGCCGGCATCGCCGAGGCGACCGCGACGGCCACGGTCAGGGCCAGCCCGACGGCGATCGTGACCAGCGCGTTGCGCAGGACGCGACTCATGGATCCCACCGGTATCCGACTCCCCAGACGGTCACGAGATGTTGTGGCTCCGATGGATTCGCCTCGATCTTCTCTCGCAGCCGACGGACGTGCACGGTCACCGTTGCGGTGTCCCCGAAGCTGTAGCCCCACACCCGTTCCAACAACTCTTCGCGCGTGAACGCGCGGCGAGGACTCCGGGCAACGTGCACGAGGAGATCGAACTCGCGTGCGGTGAGCGGCACCAGGTCGTCGGCCATCGTGACCTCGCGCGCCGGAATGTCGATGCGCAAGGTGCCCGCCTCGATCACGGCGACTCCCAGCCCGTCGGGAACTCCGGACGCCCCTGCCCGGCGCAGGACCGCTCGGACCCGCGCCGTTAGTTCGCGCGGTGAGAACGGCTTGACCACGTAATCGTCGGCCCCGAGTTCCAGCCCGAGCACGCGATCTTCTTCGTCGCCGCGCGCGGTCAGCATGATCACCGGCACCGGCCCACGAGCACGCAGTCGCCGGCAGACTTCGAGGCCGTCTAGGCCCGGCAACATGAGGTCCAACACCACGAGATCGGGCCAATGCGCAGCCGCCGCGTCGAGCGCGTCCCGACCGTCGCCCACGGCTTCGACGTCCAGGCCCTCGCGTTCGAGGTAGCGGACCACGACCTCCAAGATCGTCGGGTCGTCTTCCACCACGAGCACCCGGGATGCGGCCGCGCTCACCACGGAGCTCGAATCGCCACGGCCACGGCCAACGCCGAGCCGACCTGGACTGCGAGCCAACTGCGCGTCATCCATTTCGTAGTCATCAGCACTGCCCCGGCGGCCATGACCCACGGGACGAACGGCAGCCAGATGCGCTCGACCTCCGCCTTCGACATTCCGCTCACATCCGCGACGATCACGACCGCAACCGCGGCGCCCACCAGCACCCCCAGCGGGCGCTGTCGAACGCGTGCGAGCGCAACCGCCGTCGCCGGACCAACGGCGAGTGCGAACGCTGCGATGTTCCCGAGCAAGAAGTAGTCGTACGGCCGGCGTCCACCGACACCGTGGAAATACTGCGCGCGCGTGGCCGCGAGACCGTCCCACCAGGAGAAGCCGGTCCCGCCCCATACCGCCAGCGTGGCCGCCACCATCACCCCCGCCGCGATCACGAGCGGACGGTACGTGCGCCGCCACGCTGCGATCACCGCCGGGATCAGTGCGAGCAGCACCAGCCCGTAGGAAAGAAAGGCCGCCCACGCGAAGAGCAGGCCACCGGCCGCTGCGAATGCGTCGCGGCGCCGACCCGACCGGCCTGTCGCGAGAATTACAAGGGTCACCGCCCAGGCACCGACCCCGGCGAAGAACGGATCGCCCGAGGTCCACGCGACCGCAGCGGGCGTGAGCACGAGGAACGCGGCTGATCCGCGCGCAACGACCTCGCCGCTCACGTCACGGACGACGACGAGCACCGCGACGACCGCGGCGGCTCCTCCTGCGAGAATCAACCCAGCCTCCCAGCGCACACCCCGGAACCCGAGGTGATCCATCGCCCACAGCAAGACGACGAAACCGGGCGGGTGACCCTTGGTGTGGATGTTGTAACCAGGGAGCCGCTCCGTGAAGGTGGCAAGATACGTGTGCAGATCGCCGACTTGGTAGATCGAGTCGAGGTATTGGTTTCGGAGCAGCGGATCGGTCAGTGCTTCGGAACCGTCGACGAGCGCGAGGGTGATCGCCCACGCAATCGACCCGAGCGCCGAGATGCCGAGCACCGTGAACCACCGACACCGTGCAGCAACGTTCGGCATCGCGACGAGGAGCGCCACGCCGCAGAGGAGCGCCGGCACCGCAGTTCGCCCGGGCCGCCAGTCGAGTTCGCCGTTGAGTGGCGGAGTCATGATCTGGAGCCGGACACCGCGAGCGAGCAACGATTCGCCCCACCGGTTCGCGACGACCACCGCACCGAGGTAGAGCGCAAGGACACTCGAGGTCACGAGGGCCGAACCAGCACGTGAGAAACGCTGGTGATCGGAGTCGTCGACGGTCACGGCCGCGCAGCGTCGCGCGGGAACATCGACCTCGGTCCCGACCATTCCCGCGAGGGTACCGGCGTGACGCGGTTCGCCCGGGTCGATCCCGGCGTGTTTCGCATTTCGTTAGCTCAAGAGCACGAATGTTGGCGGGGGCAATCGGTACCGTCGCGAGATGATCGATGTGGTGCTGCCGGCGTTGAACGAGGCCGCGGCAATCCCCGGGGTCGTAAGTTCCCTTCCGTCGGGGTATCGCGCCATCGTGGTGGACAACAACTCGACCGACGGTACGGCGGCCGTGGCCCTCGAGTGCGGTGCCACCGTCGTGTCCGAGCCACAACCCGGTTTCGGAGCCGCCTGTTACGCGGGCCTCACGGCCGCAACCTCCGAGATCGTCTGCTTCATGGATTGTGACGGTTCGCTCGACGGCGCCGATCTGCCGCGCGTCGTCGCTCCGATCGTGGGCGGATCGGCCGACCTCGTTTTGGGCGCGCGCGTCGCTCGGCGCGGGTCATGGCCGATTCACGCGCGCATCGCCAACCGCGTCTTGGCCCACCAAGTCCGCCGCCGCACCGGCCTCCATCTCAGCGATCTCGGACCGATGCGGGCCGCACGACGGGAGCCACTGACCGCACTCGGCATCACCGATCGTCGGTTCGGATGGCCACTCGAGATGGTCGTGCTCGCCCACCGTGCCGGTTGGACCATCACCGAGGTGGGCGTTCCCTACGCCGACCGCATCGGAAAATCGAAGGTCACCGGCACCGTGCGCGGAACGGTCCGCGCGGTCCGGGACATGGCGGCGGTATTGCGATGAGCGCATCGGAGTGGGCACGCGCCCGCAGCCAAAATGCCAGCGGAGCGGGATCATGAATGACGCCACCCTCCTGGTGCTCGCCAAGGCGCCGGTACCGGGACGGGTCAAGACCCGCCTCTGCCCACCCTGCTCACCCGACCAGGCCGCGACCCTCGCCGAGGCGGCGATCGTCGACACGCTGGCCGCCGCGACCGCGACCCCGGGCGTGCGACCGGTGCTCGTGCTCGACGGCGTTCCGGGTGAGTGGGTTCCCAACGGACTCGAGATCGTTCCCCAGGTCGAAGGCGACCTCGGCGCGCGTCTGGCCGGCGCGTTCGCCACGGTCGACGGGCCGGCCGTGCTGTTGGGTATGGACACTCCCCAGGTCACGTCGGGCACGCTTCGCGCCGCGGTCGACGCACTCCTCCGACCCGGGACCGATGCCGTTCTCGGCCACACCGTCGACGGCGGTTGGTGGATTATCGGCTTTCGATCTCCGCAGCCCTCGGCGTTCGTCGGTGTTCCGATGAGCACCGCGCAGACCGGCGCGCTCCAGGCGAACCGACTCAACGAGCTCGGCCTCTCGGTCACGACACTCGCCGTCGAGACCGACGTCGACACCTTCGCCGACGCGCGCACGGTTGCGCGTCGGTCGCCCACGACCGCCTTCGGACGTGCGTTTGTCACGACCGAGCGCGAGCTCGCCGCCATACCTGCGCACACCGGAGTACGGACGTGACCACGACGCCCGCGGGGAGCACCCAGACCGATGAACGACCGACCGACGCCGCGATCCTGCGCGCAGAAGACGGAACGGTCCTGACCGCGCCGGCTAGCCGCTGGTTCGACGATGCCGAACCCGCAGAGCTCCGCGCGCTCGCTCGGGTGGTCGGACCGGCGCTGGATATCGGTTGCGGTCCGGGCCGTCACGTCGCAGCCCTGACCGAACGCGGAGTCCCGACGCTCGGCATCGACATCACAACCCAAGCGCTCACCCATGCCCGAGCCCGCTCGGTCCCAGTGCTCGAACGCTGCGTCTTCTCGTCACTCCCGGGAACCGGCCGTTGGCGCACCGCGCTCCTTCTGGACGGCAACCTCGGTATCGGCGGCGATCCGGTGCGGCTGCTCTCGCGTGTCCGCAAGCTGCTGGCCGGGGACGGCATGGCGATCGTCGAAGTCGAACCACCCGGCGCTGGTCTGGATCCGTGTCGCGTGCGCTTCGAGATCGGGGGTGTCGCCGGCCCCTGGTTCGACTGGGTCGCGATCGACGCGCTCAGCCTCGAAGCCGTGTGCACCGACGCCGACCTCCGGATCCACGAGTGCTGGTGTGACGACGATCGCTGGTTTGCGTGGGTCGGCCGATGAGGATCTTCGGTGCCATCCGACCACCCGCGGTGGGACCGTTTCGCGACGACGCCTTCACGAGTTCGGCACGCATCGAGCGCACGGCGGCGATCCTCGGTATCGCGCTCGGGGTCTCGTTCTTCACCTGCTTCGCGACCGGCCTCTATTCACACCTCGCGCAGTACCCACCCTCGTGGCTTCATCTCTCGGCTCGGCCCGCCGGGTTGTACCGCTTCACCCAGGGCGTGCACATCGCTACTGGTCTCGCGTCGATCCCGCTGCTCTTCGCCAAGCTATGGACGGTCTTCCCGAAGCTCTTCGCGTGGCCGCCGTTCCAGGGCGTTGCATCGCTCCTCGAACGACTGAGCCTGCTCCCGCTCGTCGGCGGCGCGGTGTTCTTGCTCTTCAGCGGCTTGGCGAACATCAACCTCTGGTATCCGTGGCCGTTCAACTTCCCGATTGCGCACTACTGGGTGGCGTGGATCACCATCGGTGGGCTCGTGGTGCACATCGGCGCCAAGATTTCGACGACGCGCGCCGCCCTCCGACGCGGCGGCGCCGACACCATCGGAGCGACGACCACCGTCGAGCCCAACTCCGACGCATCCGTCGCCGCACCCGTGAACGGTATGAGTCGCCGGCAGCTGCTCGCGACCGCGTTCGGGATCAGCGGGCTCGTCACGTTGGTGACTGTGGGACAGACGTACGCGCCTCTCCGCAAGCTCGCACTGCTCGCGCCGCGTCGACCCGACGTCGGCCCGCAGGGCTTCCCCGTCAACCGCACGGCACGAGCGGCGGGTGTGACCGAGGCGGCACGGAGCGCCGACTATCGGCTCGAAGTCACCGGCCGAGTCCCGAAGCCGATCACCCTCGACCTCGATCAGATCCGGGCCATGCCCCAACATTCGGCCACCTTGCCGATCGCGTGCGTCGAAGGGTGGAGCACCACGCAGGACTGGGAAGGGATTCGGCTGCGCGATCTCCTCGCCCACGCTGGCGTCGGCGGGTCGCGTGCGGTACGCATCGAGTCACTCCAACAACATCGGTCCTACCGCTCGTCGGTCGTCGATGCTGAACAGGTCTCGGATCCGGACACCCTCTTGGCGCTGCGCGTCAACGGTGAGGCGCTCGAACTCGATCACGGTGCTCCGCTGCGACTCATCGGACCCAACCGGCCGGGAGTGATGCAGACCAAGTGGGTCACGCGGGTGGTCGTCCTGTGACTCCCTCCACACACGCCGACCCCGCGCCGGAGCGCGCAGGGATCACGTTCTGGATCGCGCTGGTCATCGGCGGCGGGATCATGGCGTTCGGTATTCGCGGCGTACTTGACAACCTCAGCTCATCCGTGACCGACGTCGCCAAGTGGGTCATCGGCGCCGCCCTCATCCACGACTTCGTGATCGCGCCCATCGCAGTCGGGATCGGCTGGGCCGTCGGACGAGGCGTGTCGATGCGGTGGCGAGCCCCGATCCAAGCCGGACTGATGGCGACGGCAATCACAGTCGCGATCGGCTGGCCGGGTCTGCGCGGCTACGGCCGCCACCTCGTGCCCGACAATCCGTCGGTGCAGCCGCTCAACTACGCGACCGCGGTCGGAACGGTCGTCGGCATCATCTGGGCCGTCGTCGCGATCTGGCTCATCGCCCGCGCCCTCCGCCCGCGTCCCGTTCCCGCCACCCATCCCCGCAAGTGACGCGGGTTGCGCAAGCCAGGGCTTGCAAAACTCGCGTCGGTTCGGCCGCGTTCGTGGTCAGCGGCCGCGGAACTCGGGGGTGCGCTTCTCGGCGAACGCTACGAGACCTTCTTGCAGGTCCTCGCTCTCGAAGGCCACCAACTCGAGGCCGCGGATCTCGTCGGCCGCCGCCTCCGAAAGGATCGCAGAGTCGTTCACCAGGTTCACCGCCCGCTTGTGGCCCTGCACGGTGATCGGCGCCAGCGCTGCGATCTCGGACGCGAACGCAAGTGCCTCGACACGGGTGTCGACGACGTTCCGCGTCACGAGGCCGAGACGGCCGGCTTCTTCGCGGTCCACGTAACGGCTCGTCACCAGCAGATCGCGCGCGTTGCTCTGGCCGACGAGCCGAACCAAACGAGTGATGTTCGCAGGGCTCAGCACGATCCCGAGTTTCGACGCCGGGACGCCGAACACCGCCTCTGGACCCGCGATGCGGAAGTCGCACGCCACCGCGAACTGGGTGCCGGCACCGATCGCCGGTCCGTGGACCGCCGCGATGACCGGCGCGGAATAGTTCTCGATCGCGTCACACAACAGCTCGAACGCGGGGCGAAACGAATCCTGCTTGCCGTGCGCGAGGCCACTGTGATCCGCCGTGCGCCGAACGATGTCCGCGCCGGCACAGAAGGCCGATCCCTCGCCGGCGATGACGACGGCCCGGAGGTCGGGTGCTGCGTCGAGGTGGCCGCGCAGGGCGTCGCACATCTCTGCGTTGAGCGCGTTGCGACGTTCGGGTCGATCGAGGATGGCGAGCCCGACTTGGTGCGCCGGCGTTTCCCAGCGGATCACGATTCGTCGATGAGCGCGATCAAGTCGCCTTCTTGCACCACTTGCTCCGGGACGACGTACAACTCGCGCACCACGCCCGGCGTTTCGGTGATCACCGGGATCTCCATTTTCATGGACTCGAGGATGCAGACCTCGTCCCCCTCGGCGATCATCTGCCCTTCCTCGACGAGCACCTGCCACACGTTCGCGGTGATTTCCGCTCGAATCTCAGCCATCGCGCACCCTATCCCGGCTGCGCCCGCGCGGTCATGGAATCGGCGATTCCCTAGTCGTTCGGGCACGACGTCACCGCCGTGATGCCAGGCGCGCTTCGAGGGTCGGGGCCATCATCAACCACGGATGCCCGGCCGGCGGGTCGACGCCTTCCCGCGCGCGCCACTGCTCGACCTCGAGCAGGATCCGGATCGAAGCAAGGTCCTGGAACCACCGAAGCGTCGATTCCGAGAAGACCGCCCCTCCGTGCGCGCGATAGCGGGATCGGAATCGACGCGCCAGGACTCGCGCCGCGCCGCGTACCACTCGATCCACTGGTGCAGGCGCGATGAGTGGCGGGACCTCGAGCAGGAGTGAGGTGCACGCGACGTCGTACGCGGGATGAGCGATCCGCGCCGCGGTCCAGTCGATGACGAACGGACCTTCGGCGGTCAGCAACACATTGAACGGGTGTAGGTCGCCGTGACAGATCACGTCCGGCGCCGGCTCGGGACCATCATGCATCAGTGCGTCGAGCGCAGTTCGGAGGCGCGTCGAGTGCAGGCGGTCGATCTCGAGACCGAGGTACTCGACGTAGCCGTCGAGGCCGGCCGTGCCGGGAGCAACCGCATCGAGATCCACACGCAGTTCGCTGGTCGGCAGTGCGTGCAGCCTGGCCATCATCGCTCCGAGGTGTTCCGGCAGCTCACGGGCGATACGCGGCAGGGCCCGGATCGCGGCCACACCGTCGAGGCCGTCGAGCAGCGGCCGCCCATCCACGAAGTCCATCACGTTCCACGGTCGTCCGGACCCGGCGATCACCCCGCTCGCTCGGATTGGTGGAGTCGGAAATCCGAGGGCCGCGACGGCCGCCTGGATCGAAGTTTCCCGCTGGGCCGACGCCAGGTCCGGTGCCATGCGCACCACCACACGCGTGGGCCAGTCCTCCGGCCCGCCGACGAGGTCCCCGACCCACATCTCGGCCCAGAAACCACCGGCGAGCGGCGTGGGCGTGGCCTGCCATGCGATCGCCGGCCGGTCGCACCGGAGTCGAACGGCGTCCATGACGGCGGCGGTCGGGTGGTTGACGGGGGGCGTGGCGTCGGTCATGATCACGGTAATGACCGTAACGGTAAATACCGGCAGTGTCCAGCCCCCGTGGACCATCGACGAGCTCGCACGCGCCACCGGGACCGCCTCGCGCACGATCCGCGAGTACCGCACCGTCGGGGTGCTGATGCCGCCCCGACGCGAGGGACGGCGCGGGGTCTACGACTCGGAGCACCGCGACCGACTCGGCCTCATCGCTCGGTTGCAGGCGCGCGGGTACTCCCTGGCCGGCATTCGCGATCTCCTCTCGGCCTGGGACCAGGGCACCAGCCTCCAGGCGGTGGTCCACGGGGGAGAACTCGACACCACCGCGTTCGACGAGACCCCGACCCATCTGACCGCGGCCGAACTCGCGAACCGAATCCCCGGCATGGACGACCCGGAGGCGCGTCGGCGCGGCGTCCGGGCCGGACTGCTCGTCGAAGTCGCCGACGGGTACGTCGCGCGGTCCATCGCGCTCGTCGACCTCGTTGGAGATGCGGTCCAACACGGTGCCCCACTGGATGCCGCGCTCGACGCGGTGCGCGCGGCACGGCGCGGCGCGCGAGACCAGGCCCGCGCGCTGACAGATCTGTTCGTCACGTTCGTCTGGTCCGCCAACAATTCGGACGACAGCATCGGACTCGCACGCCGGGCCCGTCTCCGGATTGCCCAGTCCGCGAGTTCTCTCGTCATCGATGAGCTCGGCGCGGCCATTGCTCGCGCGGCCGACGACGATCCGCGTCTCGCAGAACTCATCGAGAGGGTCCGCATCGGCGCCGTACTCAACCCCCCGAAGGACGCCACATGAACGAAGCCCAGATCGAACGGTGGAACGGTTCGGAGTCCGACCACTGGTTCGAGAACGCGGACCGGTACGACGCGCAGCTCGCGCCGTTCCTCGCTGCTGTCCTGGAGACCGCCCGCATCGACGGTGATGCCGTCCTCGACGTCGGCTGCGGGTGTGGGGCCCTCTCACTCGCAGTCGCGCCCGCGGCTGCCCTGGTCACCGGACTCGACATCTCCGCACCGCTCCTATCCGTGGCCCGCGACCGACTGGCGAGCAGCGGGCTCGGCAACGTCGAGTTCGTCCAGGGCGACGCGCAGGTCTGGCCGACCGAAGCCGACTCGGACGCTGCCCGCGGCCAGTTCAACATCATGGTAAGCCGCTTCGGCCTGATGTTCTTCGACGACCCGGTGCGCGCGTTCACCAACCTGCGGTCCAACCTTCGCTCGGGCGGCCGCACCGTGTTCGCGTGTTGGCAGGACCTCGGCCAGCAGCAGTGGCTCCTCGAGCCCATGGTGGCGGCCGCCCCTTTCCTGCCACCGGCGCCACCGGCACCACCGGCCGGGCCCGGGATGTTCGCGCTCGCCGATCCGGCGACCGTCGAGTCGGTACTCACGCGGTGCGGGTTCGGATCGGTCGAACTCGCCGACTGCTCCACCTCGCTCTCACCCGGCGGTCCCGGCACCGTGGACGACGCAGTGGAGTTCTTCGCGTCGACCGGGATCGCCCGCTCCCTGCTGGATCCCGCCCCACCGGATGCACGCGCCGCGGCCATCGACGCGGTCACGACCCTCTTCACCGAGCGGCACGACGGCACCGGGGTCAACATGGGCTCGGCCGCCTGGATCGTCAGCGCCACCGCGGCCTGACGAGCGGCGCCGGGTCGATTTCTGCGACGCCGGCGGTCAGACCGGGATGACGCCGTGCTTGCGCCACGGCCGGTCGATCTGTTTCGCCCGAGAGACGTGTAGGCCCTTCCATATCGCGTGGCGGGTCTCGGCGGGGTCGATCACGTCGTCCAGTTGGGCGTGCCCGGCTGCGATGTATGGATCGATATTGGCGCGAATCTCCTCGGCCAGCTCCAACCGTTTGGCCGCGCGCTCCTCCTCCGGCACCGCATCGATGGTCTTGCGGTGGATGATGTTGACCGCGCCGTCCGGACCCATCACGGCAATCTCCGCCGTCGGCCACGAGACGATGTAGTCCGCCTCGTACGCGAGTCCGTTCATCACGAAGTAACCGGCGCCGTAGCTCTTGCGCAGGATGACGCTGATCTTGGGCACGGTCGCCTCACTCACCGCGAACAGCATCTTGGCGCCGTGGCGGATGATGCCTTGCTTCTCGACCGCGGAGCCGACGATGAAGCCCGGGACGTCGTGGAGGAATACGAGCGGGATGCCGAACGCGTCACAGAGCCACACGAACCGCGCCGCCTTGTCGGCCGCATTCACGTCGAGCGCGCCGCCGAGCACCATCGGTTGGTTCGCGACAATGCCAATCGGTTCGCCACCGATGCGCGCCAAACCGGTGACGACGTTCTTCGCCCATTCGGGTTTCATCGGAAAGAAGTCGCCGTCGTCGACGATCGCGGTGATCACCTTGCGCACGTCGTACGCGCGGCGGGGCGCCGTCGGCACGATGTCGTAGATCTCCTCGACGCGCCGGTCGACGGGATCGCTGCACTCTGAAACCGGCGGCCGCTCCTGGTTGTGCTGCGGGAAGAACGACAGGTACTTCCGCACGATTCGGAGGCATTCCTCGTCGTCGCTCACCTCGAGATCGGCGACTCCACTGATCTTGGTGTGGACGCCGGAGCCGCCCATCTCCTCTTCGGTCACGTCTTCGCCGACCGCCGCCTTCACCAGGTGTCGGCCGCCGAGCGCCATCGACGACGTCCCTTTCACCATCGGCACGAAGTCCGCAAGCGCGGGAATGTAGGCAGTGCCGGCCGCGCAATGACCCATCATCGCGGCGACCATCGGCACCACGCCGCTCATCGCCACCTGTTCGCGGAAGAGATCACCAGCGCCGGCAAAACTCGAACCACTGGTCGACTGGATACGCGCGCCGGCGGAGTCGAGTAGCCACACCATCGGCATGCGTTGGGCGACGGCGTGATGACGCATGCGCCGGATCTTGTTCTCTCCCACACTGCCCATCGACCCGGCCATGACCGAGAAGTCGTATGCGGCGATCGCGACCAACCTGCCGTCGATCTCACCGACTCCGGTCACCGCGCCGTCCGCCGCGAGGTAGCGATCACCGAGACCCGCGTCCATGTGATCGGCAAGCATCCCGTACTCGATCCACGTGCCGGGATCGAGGAGAAGTTCAAGTCGCTCGCGCACCGTGAGCTTTCCGAGCGAACGCTGCCGTTCGACGAACTGCTCCCCGCCCATCCCGAGTGCTCGTTCGCGTCGCGTCGCAAGGTCGGCGACCAAGGGCCCCCACTCGTGTTTCGCCGCTTCGCGCGTCGTCGCCTTTTCCGTCACGTGATCTCCTTCGGTCGACCCGTCACGGACGAGCCGGGTTGCGTGAGAATAGGTGGCAGGTTCGAGACTCTGGCGGGGGCCTGCGGTGCAGATCGAGCGGGGCTCCAGAGGTCAATTCTCCCGGATGTCAGCGGCGAGTAAGGCACGCTGGAACAATGGTCTCGATGACGACGATCTCGCAGAGTGCGCTATGACGGCACAGCTCGTTGCGCTGGCGTTGAACGCCATGGAACCGAACCAGCTCGCGCGGTTCTGGGCGAGCGCGCTGCAGTGGAACGTCTACGAGTCCGAAGGGGTCGGCGCCAAGCTCGTGCCCACGGACGCCACCAGGTTTCACATGCTCTTCCGGCCGGTCGTAGATGCGAAGGTCGGCCAGAACCGGATTCACTTCGATCTCACGACGACGTCGCTCGACGACCAGAGAAACACGGTGGACGAGCTCCTGGTGATCGGTGCGAGGCACATCGACATCGGTCAGGGCCCCAGCGAAACCCATGTCGTGCTCGCTGATCCCGAAGGCAACGAGTTCTGCATCATCGACCCACACAACCGCTTCCTCGCCAGCTGCCCCCGACTCGGCGCGGTCAACTGCGACGGCACCCAAGCCCTCGGGTACTTCTGGAGCGACGCACTTGGATGGCCCCTGGTCTGGGATGAGGACGACGAGACGGCGATCCAGGCACCCGACGGCACTGGCCCGCGGATCACCTGGAGCGGCCCCCCACTGATGCCGAAGTCGGGCGAGGAACGGCTCCACTTCCACGTGGCCCACGAGCCAGCGACCAGTGCGTCGGCCGTGCTCGATCACCTCCTCGCCATCGGTGCCTCCCGCCTCGACGTCGGCCACGGATGCCTCGGAGCGATCGCGCTTGCCGATGTCGACGGCAACGAGTTCTGCCTTTTCGACCCGTAGCCCGTTGGCCTCGGGGCCTTCCCCGAGGAAGTCGGGTCGGTACGGTTGCCGGCCATGGGCCGACGGCAACGGCGATTCCTGCGGGCGCGCGGACTCTCGACCGACACGCCGAAACCTCCATCCGCTCCGCGTCGAACGTCCCCACGCCCGTTCCGAAACTACGGAGCGCATTGGTCCGCGGCGTCGAAGGCATGCAAGCTCGCAGAGGCGGGTGATCCGACGGCTTTCCGTGACCGGATCTGGGCCGTACCGCTCGTCGGGATGCTTTCCTTCTTCGGTCTCGGTCATGGACGCTGGCTGCGACCAAGGCGATGAAACCTCGACTTCGAAGGAGCCGGTACGCCCGGTGATCCACTTGGCCCGCATGATCGCGCCCGACGATCTCGGCAGGAGACCGGCCGAGGACCTCGACCGCCGACAACCCTGGCTTCGCTTTCGGCCCCTCGCACGGTCACGGATTCGCGTCTCGGTGGTCCGTGGGACCGGATCCGCGGTCGACAGTTTGGGCACCGTCACTTCGGCATTCGGAATGCCTAAAAGATACTGATATATCTCGAGTTTTCCCTTGCTTTCGAACGTACGTTCTGATACGATTCCGGTACCGGAACACCCACTCGCGCATCTTGTTTCTGGCGCGGTTTTGAGGACACTTCGATGGCCGAGTTCAACCCAACCCAAGGCGACGAGATCGACGAGTCGATGATGGACCACGCCCGGACAATGGCCGCCCAGATCGGCGACCCGTTTGCGGTCCTCCGTGCGGCGATCGAACAGTTCACCGCAGTGCCGTCCGAGTCACTCACCGATGTGTGCTTGTCGGCGGATGTGATCCGCCTGCGGGCTCAGATCGGCCGGCTCGAAGCCATCTTCGCCGAGTACACGCTCGGGTCGCATCGGCGTGGGCTGTGTGGCCACGACGCGATGCGTTCGACGCCGGCGTGGCTCGCCTGGCAGACCGGTCTTGCCCGCGGGCAGGTCCGCCGGGCGATCGACACCGCAGAACTCGCCGAACTGTTACCCACGATCGGCGCCGCCTGGCGAGACGGACGGGTGTCGACGAACGCGATGGAAGCCATCGCCGCCGCACGGGTTCCCGGCCATGACGAGAAACTCGCCGCCTGCGAAGACGAGTTCTACGACCTCGCCCGTCGTGGTGACCACAAAGGCGTACGTCGCGCTGCGGAAGCGTTCAAACACCTCGCCCGCGCCGACGGAACGATACCGATCGAACCCGACGGTTTCCGTCTCTCCAAAGTGTTGAACGGTCGCTCCACCATCTCAGGCGAACTCTCCGGTGACGCAGCCGAGACCGTGACCACCGCCGTGAACGCGTTCATGGACCCACCCTCAGAAACCGACGACCGCACCCCCGCCCAACGCCGAGCCGATGCCCTCGTCCGCATCTGTCAGATCGCCCTCCACCAAGGCGCGAAAGGGGTCCGAGCCGTCGCGAACGTCACCGTGACCGTCGACTGGGCCACCTTCACCCGCAGCAGCAGCAGCAGTGGCAGTGGCAGTGGGCTCGGGGTCATGGACGGCCAATACACCGGCCCCATCGACCGGCGAGACATCGAGCGGCTCTTGTGTGACAGCACGATCAGCCGAGTGATCATGGGTCCCGACTCCAAACCCCTCGACGTCGGACGCAGCCAACGCGCCTTCACCGACCCGCAACGCAACGCGATCATCGCCCGAGACCAAGGATGTGGATGGGCAGGATGTGAAATCCCCGGCGGCTGGTGTGAAGTCCATCACCACACCCACTGGGAACACGGTGGGCCGACCTGCATCGAGAACGGATGTCTCCTCTGTCCCTACCACCACCGATTCCTCCACCGACATCCCAACTGGACGACCACCTTCCACAACCAGATCCTGCGCATCTACCGACCCGACGGCCGAGAACTCGCCCCCGAACCCTGGAACACCCTCGCCGCATGACACCACGCGCGCTGCAAATGGTCGACACCTGACGGTGGGAACTGCTGGACTCAGACGCTGTGCGCGAGACCCGACTGATTCTCACTTGCGGATTGCCGGGCGCGGGGAAGACCACGCTCGCACGGCAGCTCGCCGCAGAT
>JANYJV010000112.1 GCA_025361725.1 Acidimicrobiia bacterium
TGGCGTTCCACGCTCGGCGCGGCTCGCACGTTCCGGGGCCGGGTCGACCGGGCTGGCGCCTGGCACGAGATCGATCTCGACGTCCAGCTCAAATGGATGGGACATGCCCGCCCGTTCGTGTCGTGGCTGCTCGTCACCGGACGGCTGACCGCCAGCGCCGATTTCCTCGCCATGGCCGACTTGCGTCTCGGGAGCACCGCCCGACGACACCTCCCCGACGTTCACGCGTGGTTCAGCACGGCTGCAGCCCTCGTCAGCGCGACGGACGCCGACACGGCGTTGCAATGGAACGCTTTGTGCAAGGTCGCTGCGCTTTCTGGGATTCGGCCCGACGCGATCGACACGGACCGGTTCCTCGCCGCCCGGTCCGCGCTGTGCGCGGCTTACACGCGGCGGGGCCGGCCCGAAGCTGGCCGCAACGTCCGGTCGATCTTTCATCGCTTGCAACTCACCTTGTTCCACGCCGGCAAGATCGATTCGTTGGCCCGTGCGTTGACCAAGCCGTCGGTCACCGTCACCGGCTGGGAACCGATCGCGCCCCACTACCGCGAGGCTGCGCTCCGTTACGTCGAACAAGTCCGGCTCAGCTTGCGACCCACGACGGTGAAACACATCGAACAACACCTCCGAGTCTTCGGCACCTGGCTCGCCGAACATCATCGCGACGTCGTGAGTTGCGCCGAACTCGAACGCGTTCACATCGAGTCGTTCAAGGCATGGCTCGCGGTCACCCCCAGCCCCCGCACCGGGAAACCGTTAGCGGTGGGCTAGCGCTCACATCGATCAAAGAGCAGCTGATCAACCTCGGTTGCTTCTTCGACCGGATCGCCCTGTGGGGCTATCCCGATGCGCCCACACGGCCGTTGTTGTTCGTCGGTGACCTCCCCAAGATCGACCGGCCGCTGCCACGATTCCTCGACGATCCTGCCGCCGCGAAACTCGCCCGCGCGACCCGCGCCGAGGATGATCCGCTTGCCCGGCTCTGCGTCGAGATCCTGGCGCGCACCGGCATCCGGCTCAGCGAACTGCTCGGACTCACAGTCGACGCGGTCGTTCTGATCGGCTCCGCCTACTGGTTGCGGATCCCGGTCGGGAAACTCCACAACGACCGTTACATCCCGCTGCACCCCCAACTCAAAGACCTCCTCGACGACTGGATCGCGAATCACCGGCCCGAAGGGCTGCGCAGCGACCGGCTTCTCCTCGAACACGGCCGGCCCGTCACCAAACTCCGCGTCGCGAACGCGCTCGCCCGCATCGCGGACGACGCCGGCATCGGCCGCGTCACCCCCCACCAGCTTCGACACACGCTCGCAACCCAAACCATCAACCTCGGCATGAGCATCGAAGCGATCGCTGCGCTCCTCGGCCACAAGACCCTCGCGATGACAATGATCTACGCGCGGATCGCGGACAAGACCGTCGCCGAGGAGTACTTCGCCGTCACCGAGAAAGTCGAAGCGCTCTACGACCAACCCCACCAGCTCCCCGCCGACGACGAAGGCAACGAGATGCGACGACTCCGCGCCGAGATGCACCGACGCATGCTCGGCAACGGCTACTGCGCCAGACCCGTCGAGATGGACTGCCACTTCGAATCGATCTGCGAGAGCTGCACGTTCTTCGTCACCACCATCGAGTTCAAACCAACCCTGCGCCGCCAACGCGACGGCAGTCTTCGACAAAGGCCAACTCGGACGGCAGAAGATCTTCGACGGTCTCCTCGACCGACTCGCCGACGACGCATCATGACCCCACCCCTTGACACGATCACCCGCATAAATACAACCATGTCCACCGTCGCCGTGCGCTTGGGCTCCACACCCCCGCATCGGTCCACTACGACACCGCGACCGAAATCCGCGCACAACGGGCGTTGACCCTCGACGCCGCCTACACGGCGAACCCATCCCGATTCGCGGCCCGACCCACACCGCCACCTCTCCCCACCATTGCGTGGATCAACGAACCCGCGGAGGCACTCATACAGACCCAATAACAAGCACCCGTCTCAAACGGCTTGACACCTTCCGTTCCGGAACCGTCGACACCACCGCAAGCCTGAGACGTTCGATCACCGGCGTTGTCGCAAGCGGCATCCGGCCGAGCGTAGCGGCGCGCATGACTGCCCGGCCTCGACCGCGCGCTGTCAAGGTCGCGTCAACAATCGTCGCAATCCGAAGAGGCCGCGACGGCGCAGACGGTTGGTGCAGACGCGCGTGAAGGGTTCCGCAACGCGATTTTCTGTGGCCAAACGGTGACCACGGGCCTCGCGAAGGCCCCTCCGAGGTGCTTGCCAAGTGCGAAACACCCTGGTATTACGGGTGGGGCTGGAAGGGATCGAACCTTCGACCGAGTCCCCTGCTCTGACCACTGGGCTACGGCCCCGATGTCCCTTACTGCGATCTCTGACTCAACCCAAGGGTCCGGAACATCTTGCCCGTCCTACCGGAACGCGAGATGGGTCAGCTGGGAGTCGGCGGCGCGGCTCACGATATCGATGCGGTTCGCTCCCCAAGACACCGCCGCTGGGCCGGTGGTGAGGTTTCCACCGAGGTCTTCGAAGCCGTGCCAGGCGCCGTCGAACCATTTGTGCCAGAGGTGTCCGTCGGCGCCGGTGACGAAAACATCGAGCACCCCGGCGCTGCGTGACGACGCCGCGATGCCGACGGCGGCCGGTCCGCCGAGCGGCTCCCACCCGGACCAGGCTCCTGAGAACCACTTGTGCCACAGCTGGTTGTCGGTGCCGCGCGCGAACAGGTCAATCCGGCCAGGGCTCCACGACACTGCTGCCGGGTCCCCGAGGGCCTGTCCGCCGAGCGGCTCCCACCCGGACCAGCCATTCGCAAACCACTTGTGCCACAGCTGGTTGTCAGCGCCGCGCACGAACACGTCGAGCCGCCCCGCACTCCACGATGACACGGAGGGAGCGGAGCTGAGCCCGCCCCCGAGTGGCTCCCACCCGGACCAGCCATTCGCAAACCACTTGTGCCACAGCTGGTCGTCGGCGCCGCGCACGAACACGTCGAGCCGCCCCGTACCCCACGCCACCGCGGCCGGCGCGCCCACGATCCCGCCACCGAGCGTCTCCCAGGCCGAGAACTGCCCGGTGCTCCAAGTATGAGCGAGCTGACCGCCCGCGTTGCGCGCGAACACGTCGAGCCGTCCCGACGCCCACGACGCGATCGCCGGGGCGGAGGCGATGCCCCCGCTCAACGGCGGCGCGGGCCGGTCCCAGGCACACCAGTGCGCCAGCGTCGCCCCCACCGCGCACCCGACGTCGAGTCGGCCGCCGGTCGACACCCGGCCGCTCAGCGCCGGGATCGGCGCCGCGTTCGCGAGCAGCATCGTCTTCAGGGTGGCCACCGACATGTCACGCGCCGCGAGCATCAGCGCCGCAGCACCCGACACGTGCGGCGTCGCCATGGACGTGCCACTCTGCGTCGCGTACTGGCTGAAGGGGGAGACAGTGGAGGGCCACGTCGAGACCACATTGGTCCCAGGCGCCGCGAGGTCAACGCTGCTCGCGCCGTAGTTCGAGAACGACGCCAGCGTGTCGGCCGGGCTGTCGTTCGTCGCCGCGACGCAGACCTCGTTGGCGAGGTGGAACGAACATGGATACTCGGGTGACTGATCCAGGTTCACGCCGTCGTTGCCCGCCGCCGTGACGAACAGGATTCCGGCGTTCCCAGCATCCTGGATCGCATCGTGCAGCGCGGTCGACGGTAGCTGACCACCGCCGTCGCTCCACGACGCGTTCAGCACTCGGATGTTCACTCCCGACTGCGTCTTGGCCTGCACCGCGAACTCGATCGCGGCGACCGCGCTGGCGACGTTGCCCGACCCGGAGTCGTCGAGCATCCGCAGACCCATCAGGCTCGTCGACCAGTTGACCCCCGTGACGCCGACGCCGTTGTTTCCGACCGCACCGATCGTCCCCGCGACATGCGTGCCGTGACCGGCCCCGTCCTGCGGGACACACCCACCGGCGACCTCGTTCACACCGTGGGTCCCCGCCGCGCACCCACCCACGCCACCCGGGTTCGACCACAGGTTCGCCGCGAGGTCGGGATGCGACAGGTCGATGCCGGTATCGAGCACCCCGACCACGATGCTCGACGAGCCGGTGGTCCGGTCCCATGCGGTCGGTGCCCCGATGCTGCCCGGCGCGGTACCGAATGGCCACTGGAACGGGTAGCCCGGGTCGTTGGGCGCGGCCGTCGCGTGGATCGCCGTGTTCGGTTCGACGTAGCGCACATCGTGGCGACCACGGAGACGCTGCGCTTGTAGTGCCGTCGTTCCCGGCGCGACCTGCACCTCGAGCACCGACCGCGACAGGCGCGCCGCGCGGTGCGCGCCGGCGGCCCGCGCGATTGCATCTTGGGTCGCCGTGCTCGTGTCCGGCGCCACGCCCACCAACAGCGACGAATCCGGCGTTGCCCCAGGAACCGGCGGCGCAGTTGCGGACGATGTCGTGTCGGTGCCGCTCGGGGTCGCGTGTGCGACACCGAGCGGAAGCCATGACGCAAGCGCAGTCGCCGCAATCGCGACCGGGACCAAACGTGCGCGGCGCCGGGCGCAGCTCACCAACAACCGACCCATCGAGACGGCCGACGCGCGGGGCGCGACCCTAAGGGCCGGTCCGAGGCGGGGTCGTACGCGTCGGGGGACATCACGAAGACCACGTGTGGCTAGGCATCAGACCGGGACGGTAGTGCGCGCTCAGGTGGCGATTCGCCAACCCGCCCGACCTGGCGGCGCGGACCGCCAAGTCCGATTCGATGCAGTGCCAGTGCAGCTCAAGAAGGCAGTCGCTCGTGATCCCGTTGGAGAGCCACCTCGGTGGTGGTTCAGAATCGGGGACCGCTTCGAGGATGCTTGGGGCACGAAACAACGTCGTTACCTCGCTCATCGTGGAGAGCGCGCCGGGCGACTCGATATCGGTCAACTCCGAGACTGATCGCGTTGCAAGGCACCAACCGTTCTGTCGCGCAGTTCATGCACCGCCGTTCAGAACCACCGGCGCAGACGCACGTGAAGGGTGCCGCGACGTGAATTCCTGTGACCAAACGGTGACCACGGACCTCGCGAAGGCCTCAATCAGGTCCTTGCCAAATGCGAAACACCCTGGCCTTACTGGTGGGGCCGGAAGGGATCGAACCTTCGACCGAGGGATTATGAGTCCCCTGCTCTCACCACTGAGCTACGGCCCCGTCGACTCCATCATGCCCGCTGGCAATCCGGAGGCAGCGCCTCGACGTCAACCCGCGGCGCCGAGTCTGAACGAGATGACCCGCCCGTCCTTGGTCCCCACCAGCACATGACCGGACGAGATCGACGGTCCGCCGGTGACTTGTACGCCGACGTCGTACTTCCACAACGGCTCGCACGTCACGGTGCCGCATCCGGTGGCTGCGAACGCCCGAATCACCCCGGCGGTCGTCGCCGTGTACACGATCCCGCCCGCGATCGCCGGTTGCAGCGCAACGGTTCCCGCAGTGTCGCCTGACCACAGCGGACTGCATGAGGTGAGTCCGCACCCGCCGCGTCCGTACGCGTGCAGCTTGCCGGCGCTCACCGCGAACACCGTCGACGCGTCGATCGACAATGGTGCACTCGCCGGCGCAGTCGTCGGCAGTCCTCCCGTCCACATGCTGGCCCCATCGACCGTGAACATCATCACGTGACCGGCATCACCGACAGCGATGAACTTCTCGTCGGTCGACAATGTCGGTCGCGTGAGTCCCTGACCGAAGCCGAGACTCCAGGTTGGCGGACAGGTTCGGAAGTTCCCGCTCACAACCACGCAACCCACTGGTTCGGACATCGGATACGCGAGCAGGGTCTGTCCATTGGCGAAGAAGAACCGATCGGCTGCCACCGCAGGACTCGATGGCGAAATCACGCCGGCGCCGCCGCCGGAGAAGAGGTTCAGATTCGCCGCCCAGCTCTTGGTCCCATCCCCCAGATCCTTCACGAAGTATCCGGTGAGAACGAAGCCCGACGATCCTCCGCTCAGCGTGTAGGCGCCCACGAGTTTCGTTCCGTGCGGGACGGTCACGTCGTTCGCCGCCGCGGCAACTGCGCCGAAGTCTTGACCGGTGTCGGCATCGAAGGACCGCGTCGCGCTCGCCAGGATGGGGCTGGCGGACTGGATCGACTCGAAGACCCGGCCGTTCGCGGCCGCCGGATTGCGAGCGACGAGAACACCTTGCGTCGCCGAACTCGCCGCGAAGAGTGGAGTGCGCCAACGCTCTGCACCGTCGACGGATTTGATCGTCACCAACTCGTGCCCAACCGCCACGTGCACACCGCTGACCGACACGACCGGATCCGAGACTTCGCGCGGGGTGGTCCAATCAGCCTGCCACGTCCATTCCTTCGCGAGGCTCGCGACGTTCGCGGGCGTGATCACCGACTCGAACGGATTGTGACCCGATCGCTGCGGCCCGGCACCGGGCACCGCCCAACACTCCCAGCATCGCAATCGCGATGACACCTCTGGTCCCCCTCATCGGAACCTCCCCGAGTAGTCGGACCGAACCCCGGCCGCGCCGACGCGGGGTGTCGATTGCGCGTGAAACTACCGGGCATCGACGTCGGGATCAACGGCCGTGCGTCGCCACGTCGGCACGTCGATGCGGCTGACTTTGGGTAAATGTGCGGACTCAAAGCTCAGCGATCGATGCCCGATGCTTTCTAGATGGTTGGTTCCAAGGGGTCAGTGGTCGTAGGCGGTGAGGCTGCGGGCGGGGCCGGGCTGGTTGGTCGTCTCGTTGTGCCAGATCGCGGTGGTGAGAGCGAGGAGTCGTTGGAGGACTCGGGCGCAGACCCCGGGTTTGGTGCGCCCGCCGTGGCGTTCGAGGTCGAGTTGGGCTTTGAGGGTCTGGTTGACCGACTCGATGATCTGGCGGAACGGTCGGAGGAACCGTTGGCCGGGTCGGGGTGCTTCGTTTCGTAGCGGGGGTCGGATGAGGGTGATGCCGGCGTTGTTGAGGGTGGTCTCGAAACTGGCTCGCCGGTAGCCCTTGTCGGCCATGAGGGTCTGGCCGGGGCGGTGCAATGCCGGGTCGAGGGTGATCATGTCGAGGGCGGTGTCGCGTTCGTCGGTCTTCGCGCCGGTGAGCGCGAACGCGACGGGGAGTCCCGACGGTGTGGTGATGAGGTGGAGTCGTAGCCCCCAAAAGAACCGGGAGTGCGACGCGCAGTAGCCGTAGGTGGCCCACCCGGCGAGGTCGGAACGCTTGACGGTCTCGCGGCTGCGGCCGCATTCGACGGGGTCGAGTCGACGAGCCAGAGGTCATCGGTGAACGATGGGCAGGACCGGGCGAGATGAGCGGTGACGTGTCGCATCAGTTCACCGGCGTGGCGGAGCCGCTTGTTGTAGCCGGGGCGTTCGGGCAGGTACGGGAACCAGGGCTGCAGGTGGGCATGCGCGTGGCGGATGAACCGGGCTTCAGAGGTGAACCCGAGCAATGCCTGCAACACGGCGAGGGTGAGGAGTTCAGCGTCGGTGAGCTTCGGGGCGATCCCCACTGCGGGTCGTTCGGGTGCCCACTCTGGGTGTTCGATGAGGAGATCGTCGATGATGACGTACAGTCGAGTCGCGAGGGTGTCCAGGTCAGGGTTCATGCGCTGCGTCCTTCGGGATCAGGGTCTGTTGAAGCCCCCTGATCGTGGACACCCTCGTTACCTATCTGGTGGATACTCGCGCGGAGCGCGCGAATCCCTTGGAACTACTCATCTAG
>JANYJV010000122.1 GCA_025361725.1 Acidimicrobiia bacterium
CGACCTCTCAGACCATTCCTGCCCTCACAATTGCTCCTACTGATTGCTCGTCCGGTCGCCGACCATGGCCAGCGCGGTCTTCGTGGGCTCTCTACCTCGCTGCTCGCTCCGCAGGCTCCGCTCGTGCTGATTGCTCGTCCGGTCGCCGACCATGGCCAGCGCGGTCTTCGTGGGCTCTCTACCTCGCTGCTCGCTCCGCAGGCTCCGCAGGCTCCGCTCGGTCCCGGTCAGGTCTATCTGTGGGCCCGAGGCGGCCTACCGCCCTGGACGCGTTCTTGGCCGCTACCAGCTCCCGAACCGCAGCGAGGAACGAGTGGAGGTGAGCAGGCCGGGAGGCGCCCCGAATCAGAACAACCAGAGCCCCACTCCCCGGGCCCGGTCGAAGCCGTACGGCCAGAAAAGGCAGTCAGTGCCAGATCAAAACAACCGGAGCCCACATCCGGGGCCAAAAATTACGTACCGCCAGAAAAATCAGCTGGTCGGGCTTATGAGCCAGTCGGGTGGAACGACCGATAGACGTCGACCAGAGTCTGTTTTTGGCGTTCGGTGATGGTGGTGTCGGACATGATCGCAGCCTCGAGGTCGGACTCGGACTTCTCGTCGAGGATGCCGGCCCGGACGTAGAGGGTCTCCGCGGAAATGCGAAGCCCCTTAGCAATGCCCTGAAGGATCTCCGCCGACGGCTTGCGCAGGCCACGCTCGATCTGGCTCAGGTACGGATTCGAGATGCCGGCGAGTTCACTCAGCTTCCGCAGCGACAAGCGGTCGTTCCGGCGCTGGTCCCGGATGAACTCTCCGAGGTCCCGCAACCGAGCTTCGACGGCGTCGGTCGGCGCGCTCACACGAACCTCGCCGGACAGGAAGTCATCCGGGTGAGTTGGCGGCCAGTCGCTCGGCGAGTTCGTGGGTCAATGCATCGATGACACTGTGCAACGCCCGGCGCCGACCGGACAGGTCGTGTTCGAGCTCACGCAGTTGACTCAGCGTCGCCTGCAGCTCGGCTTCCGAAAGCATCGGCAGGTTCACCAGCGTCGCGTCGGATACCAGGCGCTCAACTCCGCGGTTCCATTCGATCCCGGCCGCAGGGGCCAACACCGACTGCGCCCGGGTGTGGGCCGCATCGCTACGCGGGCCTTCGTCCGCGAGGATCTCAGGCAGCTTGGCGATCAGATCACCGAGGGTGCCGCCGGCGGCGCGGCGATCCCGCTCAGCTTCGAGGATGTCGATCCGACCCTGGGCGAGCCGCCGGATGTAGGAGATCTCGGTCTCGACCTCGAGGGCCTCCCGCTCCATCGCGTGGAGCTCGTCCACCGAGTGCGCGTCGAGGCCATCGGTGTACCCGTCGGCAAGAATTCGGTCGATACGGCGGACATGTTGGGCCATCGGGGTGAGGCTACCGCGCCGTTCGGAATGAACCGGACCCTCATGGGGTAATCAATGGCCACCCCCTACGAGGAGCCCTCATGTCTGCGTACACATTGCCGGACCTTCCCTACGATCCCGCGGCGCTCGAGCCTCACTACTCGGCCGAGGTGCTCGAACTCCACCACGACAAGCATCACAAGGCCTACGTCGACGGCGCCAACACCACCTTGGACAAGCTCGACCAAGCCCGTACGTCCGACGACTACGGATCGATCAACCAGCTGCAGAAGAACCTGGCCTTTCACCTCTCGGGTCACGTCCTCCATTCGATGTTCTGGGAGAACCTCTCCCCCGACGGTGGCGGCGAGCCCGACGGCGAGTTGATCGCTGCGGTCAAGGAAGGATTCGGGAGCCTGGAGCACTTCAAGAACCAGATGACCCAGGCCGCGCTCAACGTGCAGGGTTCGGGCTGGGGCGCGCTCACCTGGGAGCCCCTCGGCCAACGGCTGATCATCGAGCAGATCTATGACCACCAGAGCAACGTCGGCCAGGGCGCGCCGCCGCTGCTGGTGCTCGACATGTGGGAACACGCGTACTACCTCCAGTACAAGAACGTGAAGGCCGACTGGGTCGACGCGTTCTGGAAGATCGTCAACTGGCCGGATGTCGCGGCGCGCTTCGAACGAGCGCGTACCCTTGAACTCCTCTGACCCACGACATTTCTGGCCGTCCGCTCGGTCTTGAAATGCGCGTGCCCGCTGGGATGCTCCCGGCCTGCTCGCCTCCGCTGCGCTACGTCTCGAGTCTCCGAACGTCCGGTCATCGGCCCAGACGGGGACAGCGATGACCGGCTCCGTGCTGCTCGGCGCGGCCGCCGCCATCGTCGTGCTGATGATCGCGACTTGGCTGCTGAGCTTGGCCTGGCAGGACGCGTCGATCGTCGACCCGGTGTGGCCGCTCGGTTTCGTCATCGTCGTATGGGTGACGCGCGCGATCGCCGGCGGCAACGACGCTCGTCAATGGCTGCTCGTGGCCATGGTGACGCTGTGGGGACTCCGGTTGTCCGGCTACCTCGCCTGGCGCAAGCGCGACGCGCCCGAGGACTTCCGCTACCAGGCGATGCGGCGCCACTACGGCGAACGGTTCGGCCTCATCAGTCTGTTCACCGTCTTCGCGTTGCAGGGCGTCCTCATGTGGTTGGTGTCGTTACCCGCGCAACTCGGCCAAGTGAGTGTCAATCCGGATATCGGGGTGATCGGCGTGATCGGCGTCGTGGTCTGGTTGCTCGGCATCACCTTCGAGACCGTCGGCGACGCGCAGCTCGCGCGGTTCAAAGCCCGACCGGAGAGCGCGGGCCAGGTCATGGACCGGGGACTTTGGCGGTACACGCGCCACCCGAACTACTTCGGCGACGCCTGCGTGTGGTGGGGCATCGCGCTGGTAGCGGCAGAGACTGGGATCGGCGCCGTCGGGATCGTCGGTGCGGTGGCGATGAGCGTGCTGCTCGTACGGGTCTCCGGCGTCCCGATGCTGGAACGCACGATGGCCAAACGGCGGCCGGGCTACGCGGACTACGTCGCGCGCACCAGCGCGTTCATCCCACGCCCGCCAAAGTCGAGAGCGTCCTGACCATGTCCGTCCTGCGCATGGTCTTGTTCGCGTTCGGATACCCGGTCTCGATCCTGGTGATCATGCGCTTCGTGCCGGTCGTGCGGGAACGGCGGCTCCGGTGGATCATCTGGCATCAGGCGGCGGTCGGCGCGATCGTGCTCAGTTTCGCGTTGGACGCGAACTGGTCCGCGGTCGCGATCAACGCCACCTGGTTCGTGGTCGCCGCGGTTTGGTACGCGCTCGGTGGCCGACATCCGCGGGCACCGCAGCCGGCCGACTGACGTCCGACTGAGCGACCGACCTCCTGACGTCCGCTCGTCAGCCGCCGCTCACCGGTGGCAACACGGCAACTTCGCAGCCGTCGGTCACGGGCGTGGCATCACCGCGGGCCGGCTCATCACCGTCAACCCACACCCGTGACCCCGCGAGCACGGCAGTGAAGTCCGGGCCGAAGCGGTCACGGGCGATCTCGAGGACCTCACCAACGGTGTGCGCTTCGATCTCGGTGGACGAGCAACCGGCTGCTTCGCGAGCCCCCGCGAACAACCGCAGCGACACCGTGGCCATCGCGTTGCCGAGCTAGCCGGAGACCTCGACGAGTCCGTCCTTGATGACCACGTCTCCGTCACCGTTGCGGGTCTCGAAACCGAAGACCGGGTGGCCGTCGTTGTCGCCGGTGGCCCAGAACGTGGTGGTGATCTCCTGACCGGGAAGCACCGGACGCGAGAAGCGCACGGCGAGCCGACGCAGCTTCGTGGAATCGCCGACGCACAACTCGTTGATCGCGGCCACCGAGGTGAACGCCATCGTGCAGAGGCCGTGGATAATGATCCCCGGAAGTCCCACGGACTTCGCAATCTCTTCGTCGAGGTGGATCGGCATCGTGTCGCCGGACGCCTCGGCGTAGCGGTAGGTCTGATTCGTGCCGAGCTGTTGAGTGACCGTCGCGACCGGGCCGGCAGACTTCGCGTTGCCGTCGAGTTTGTGCGTGGGCGCTTCTTCGCCGGCGCCTTCGCCGTCGCTCACACCCCGGAAGAAGGACGTCATGTACTGCTCGACGACGAGGTCGCCGGACTCGTCGCGCGTCTCCACCTTCACGACCACCGACGTGCCGTTCGGCTTCACGTGCACCCCGATCGGCGCGGCGCGGGAGCGGAGCACGGCACCCGGAACGATCGGCTGATGGAACCGCATGTCCTGTTCGCCGTGAACCACGAGCATCAGGACCTCGGGCGGCACAATGCCGGCCATCGCGCCTGCCATCGTGTCCCAGATGGGCACCACGGCGAAGACGGGCGGCGCGATCTCGCCGGCGACGTGGGCGGCAATCGTGTCGTTGGTTGCCGCGGCGTACGCCTTCGTGCGGTCGGCCTCGACCTTGAACTCAGGTCCCTCCGTCCACTGACCCAGTCGATCGATTCCAAAGCCCATTGCACGCTCCTCGTCTGCCGGCGGGGCGGACTGTAGCGGCCCGACCTCTTCGCCGGCCTCGATCCGCTCCACCGCGCGTTCGATGTTGGCCAGCTCGGACTCGAGCGAATCGAGCACGCTCAAATCGGGGGGTTCGGGCGTGGCATCAGGGGGAGATCCTTCGGTGTCCATCCTGGCGACGATAGCTAGCTCAGCCGCAGCTCGAGCAGTTCCGCGGCCTCGGTGAGGGCCACGGCGATGCGCTCCAACCGGAGCACCGGATCGTCTTCGTGCAGGATGTCGAGCACGTCGATCGGACCAATCGGCGCCATGGCCGTTGCGTCCCATCCGGCTTGGAACGGGTCGTCCGCCAGCGCCAGATCATTGGGGACCTCGGCGCCGAGCGCACGCGCCGCGTCGACCACCCGCGCCATGCCGGCCACCACCTGCTCGCGCCCGGCGAGGGCGTCGGCACCCGCGTCCGGATCGGTGAGGACCACAACCTCCGCGCGCGGAAACGGCTCGTCGGGCAGCCAGCGCTGCACCCGCACGCGTGTGGTCCCGACACACACGATTGCGTAGCGGCCGTCGGGAAACTCGGCCATCTCGGTGATGCGGGCGACGGTCCCGACGTCGAAGCGCGTGTCGCCGCCGCCCACCTCGGAACCGCGCTCGATGAGCACTACGCCGAAGCACCGGTCACCGGCGAGGCAGGCGTCGACCAGCGCTCGATAGCGGGGTTCGAACACGTGGAGCGGAAGCACCTGGCCGGGAACGAGCGCGGTCCCCAACGGGAACATCGGCAGTTCCATTAGTTGCTCCGAGATCGGTAGGCGACAGCTTGGCGGCTGAAGGCGTCCCGATTCGCGGGGGCGCTCTGCGCGGCCAACGCATCCAGCACTTCGGCCGCGTCCTGGGTGGCGCCCACCGAAGCCAGCACCTCGGCCGTGCGTTGACGTTCCTCGATCGGCAGCTCCGGGAACGCGAGTCGGAGCTGCGCGGCCCAACGTGCCTCCGGCGAGCGCCGAGCGGCGTAGGTGTGTTGCAGGTTCGTTACCATGCGCAACAGGATCATGCGCGCGGGGGTCGGCGCGAGCATCGCGGGCGCGAACCTCGCCTGGGTGCCGAAATGGGATTGAAACCGCGCCCGGCACGCGTCCCGGTCCAACACGACACCCGCGTGAAACGGGTCGATGAACTCCGTCGCCACTTCACCCCCACTACTCGGGTGACCAACGCCGACGATGAAATGGCCTGGCATCCCCACGCCGTGAAGTTCCACTCCGATCCGGCGGCCGACCTCGATTATCAACACGCTCAGGGTGATCGGCAACCCAAGCCGGCGGTCAATGACGTCGGGGAGGAACGAGTTGCGCGGATCGCCGTAGTCGCCGGTGTTCCCGGCGAACCCCCACTCGACGAACAGGACGCGCGCCAGCCCGGCGGGCGTGCGCGCGTCCGGGAATCCGAGCGCGTTGCCTGCGAGTTCGTCGAGGCGCGCGAGACCGGCCTCCACATCGGACCCATTGGCCGTCATCGCGATGACCAACGCACCCTCGTCAAGCGGTGGATCTGATTCGGGATCCGCGACCAACGATCGAAATCGGGCGGCGCCGTCGGCATCCATCGGGGTGATGGTGATTACTTCTTGCTGCGGCGGAACATCACGACTCCGGCACCGATCAACACGAGTGATGCCGCAACGATGCCGACGACCACGCCGGTCGAGCTGTCGTTGGACTTCTTCTTGGCGACGGTCGTGACCGGGACCTTGGTCTCCGTGCTGGTCTCGGGCGTCTGGGTTCCCGTTCCCGAGATACTGAGCACGGGCGCCGGGAACTCGGAGCTCTCGCCGTCCTGGACCCACCGGAAGACCTTCCCGTCGTCGCAGGTGTCGACCGCCTTGAACTTCAGCGACGATTGGCCCGACGGCACCGGCCCGATCGAGAGCGGGAAGTTCCCGGCTCCCGTCGCCGTGCCGTCGTTGGTCCACCTGATACTCGCAATGGCCTGCGTGCCGGCTTTCATCGTGACCGCGTTCGTCCAACCGGTGACCGCCGCGGGGGTTGCGACCGTCAGGTTCGGTGTCTCCGGAAAGAGGAGTTCAACCGTCTTCAGTTCCTTCTTGCACTCGTTCTCGGAGAACACCTTCGCAGCGACGACGCCGTCGGATCCCGGAGCTGCGTCCGTCGTAATCTCGACGTGCGCATCCGCCACGGCAGGCATTGCGACCGCGGTTGCAGCGAAGACGACAGCGGCGAACGCCAGCTTGGGTTTCATGTTCGGTGTTCCTCCTGGTTGGTGGTGTGAGAAATCGCGCGACGGACTAACAGACTCAGCCGCCGACGTTGAACGTCGTCGAGCCGGTCGCCGAGTCGACGTCGGTGACGAAGGCGGTGAGCGACAACTTCCACTCGCCGGGGAACGGGATACGGAAGTCGTTCCCGAAGTACACACCGCGCGAATCATGCGCGAGTTTGATGTCGATCGGTGGGATGCCGCGCGACGGCATGGACAACGAAGCGCGCATCTCGACGACGTCACGCGGAAGTCCGTCGCGATCCACGACCGTGATGTGCACGAAGTTCGGCTGAGCCGAAGACGCCGGATCGAGATGGACTTCGAAGTCCACCGGACTCGCCTTCACCACGGTGAGCAGCGGGCCACTCGCGGCGACCGATCGCGGCGGTGAGGTGTTGACGAGCATCGCCGTGAACGCGAGCACCACCGCACCGAAGACGAGTTCGCCGCGCACGCTGCGCCGCAACCGCGCCTGGTGATGGCCCGCTCCTGGGTGGCCTCCATCGGCAGCACCGCCGCCGGCGGCCGACGTCGCGTTGGGTTTCACCAGCACGCCGACTCCCACGCCACCATCGCGACTGCCGACGGTTTCGGCCTGAGGTTCGCGCCCGTACTCCGCTGCGGAGTCAACTCCCGTTCCGCCGGCGTCCGAAGTCGCAACCGGCACGGCACTGGCCGCCTTTCCGAACACGCCCATGCCCGGCCCGTGCACGAGCCGCCGGCTCCACGCTGCGATCAGCAAGACGATCGCGAACGCCACCAGCTTGGCGATGAGGATCCGTCCGTAGTTCGCGTCCCAAAGGGCGCTGATCGGCTGGAGTTGGCGGATCGATTGGAAGGTGCCGGTAATGACCAGCACCACGACGGCACCGAGCGCCAGGCCCGAGAATCGCTCGGCCACACGCGCGTAGGCGTGATCGTCTGTGCGCGCGATCGCCAACATCACGAGACCGCCGAGCCAGACCGCCATCCCGAGCACATGGAACATGTCGGCCGGGAGTGCGAAGAGCGTCCAACGCCCGGTCGACGCGTGCCCGGCCAGTCCGGGGGTTGCGGCGAGCGCCAGACCCCCGATGCCGGCGGCAGCGAACCACCATCCCGGGAGTGGGCCCCGGTGGCGCACCATCATCCGCAGCAACAGCGCCGCGACGATCAGCAGCGCGAGTCGAAGCATCCAGACTTTGCCGAACCGCGAGTCCCAGACCGCCGAGATCTGGTCCGACGAGAGGAGATCCCCCAGCCCCTTGCCCGACGTGTACGGGCCTTGGAGCAAGAAGCCCACCACCGTGGAGACCCCGGTGAGCACCAACGATCCGATCAGCAACTGGCGGACCCGCAATGCCTGACGACCTTCGGGCCAGAGGTACGCGGCGAACCATCCCGCGCCAAGCAGCAACGCGAGCCCCACGAACACTCCGAAGCGCATCACGCCGAAGAGCACGCCCACGGTTCGGTCGCCCTTCGCACCCGCGGTGGCCATTGCAGTGAGATGCCGACCAGCAGTCCCTGACGCGTCGGCCCGGTACCCGAACGTGAACGCGCCTTGAATCGGGTGAGAGTCCTCGGACACGGCGCGCCAGGTGACCGTGTACAGCCCCTTCCCCAGTTTTGGCAACGAGGCTCGGACCACCTTGGACTGACCACTCGGATGCGTGGGCCGGCCGGCCTGGATGACAGAGCCGTGCTGGTCGAGCACCTTGATGCCATCGGCTCGCACGTCGACCTTCTCGGAGAACTCGAGCGTCACCGATCCGGGCGATGCCGACAGATTCGCTTGTGGCGCCGGGTTCGCACCTTCGAGCACCGCGTGGGCCGAGGCCGGCGCGGCCAGCGCAAACAGCGCGGCCACCGACACGAAACCAAAAACACCGACCCGACGAAGCGTCCCCACGCGCGATCGCCGGGTGCTCATCGGAGCACGGGTTGACGGTCGCGGGCGTCATCGGCGCCGTTCGTGTGCGCGAGCAGCCAGACCACACCGAGGGCCGCGACATCGAGCCCATGCGCAATCGCCGAGCCGGGAACGGGACGTCCGCTGATCAAGTCGTCCAGACAGCTCCACACCAATCCCGCGACGAGCACTGCGAGCATCGGGAGAATCGCTCGCGCCCGATCCGGACGCCGCGCAACCACGAGCAACCCGATCGCCATCGCGGCGGTGAACACCCCGATGTGGCGGGCGAAGTGGCCATGCATCTCGTCACCGTGCCCGAGGAGCAGGGGTATGGCTCCCGCCAGCTGCACGATCGCGAGGATCACGGTCACCCATTGCAACGTACGGATTCGGTCGTCTCGGCCGGCGGGACCCCGGCGCGGTAAGGCGGCGAGGATCGCTTCCGTGTGGTCCACCTCGATCGCGGCCGGCGCGACCCGCAGCGTCCGGTGGAGGTCGGCTACCTCCGCCGACCAGGTCCGACACGCCGAGCAGGCGTCGAGGTGGGTGTCGACGACCACATTCGGAAGCCCCGGGTCCTCACCGTCGAGGTTGGCCGAGAGTGCAAATCTGATCTGCGAACAGTCCATGGAGAGGTAGTCGCTCCTCGGCACCCGAAAGTTCCCGGATTCCGAGATGATCCGAGAAGATCTCGCGACCACTTCCTGATGGCCTGATGAGGGTCGATCGCACTAGTCTCCGCCGCCGTGGACCGGCTGACCAGCGCACTTCTGCACGCCCGTAGTGGCGACGAGCAGGCCCTGACCACCGCCATCCGAGCCGGCCAGGCCGAAGTCACCCGGTTCTTGCGTCCACTCGTCCATCCGAACGAGCTCGACGACATCGTCCAGGACACCTTCGTCCGCGCCTACCGCGCCTTGCCCCGATTCCGGGGCGACGCCTCGGGCCGCACCTGGTTGCTCTCGATTGCCCGGTGTGCGGCTGCGGACGCCACCCGTCGTCGGATTCGGGAACGGCGCCGGGACCGCCTGGCCGAAACAGTTGCGGTCGAGGCTCCTGCCGCCGACGGCGCACACGCATTGCAGGCGCTGGTCGACGGACTCGACCCGGAGCGGCGCGAGGCGTTCGTCCTCACCCAGCTGGTCGGTTGTTCCTATGCAGAAGCCGCCGAGATCTGCGGTGTGAAGATCGGCACGATCCGGTCCCGAGTCGGTCGGGCTCGAGACGAACTCCTCCAGCAGGTGCGCGCGGCCCGAACCGCATGATCGGTCGGCGCGCCGGAGCGGCCGTCGTCATTGCCCTGCTGATCGTGCTCGCAGCGACCCCCGCCGGCGCGCACACCTCCGGCGGGCCTCCGGCCAGCAACTACCGCACCGAACTCATCGGCGTACAGCCGCCGAACGCCGGGGTCGTGGTCTCGCTTGCGCCAGATCACGAACAACTCGAACTCCAAGTGCACGGCCCCCACATCGTCACCGTCCTCGGATACCAAGGCGAGCCGTATCTCCGTGTCGACGCAGGGGGCGTCGACGAAAACCAGCGATCCCCCGCGGTCGCCGCGAACCGAACTCGGATCCCGACCGGGTCACCCGGCCGCACGACCGACGCTGCGCAGTCGCGACGCGTGTCGCGCCGACCGATCGCACGCTGGCACGACCACCGCGCGCACTGGATGGGCGGCATCACACCCGATGTGGTGCGGCGAGATCCGGATCACCAGCACGTGGTGGTTCGATGGTCGATCCCGTTGCAGATCGACGGACATCCGGCCCGGATCCGCGGCCAGATCCTTTGGGCTCCTCCCGCACCGGCGTGGCCGTGGTGGGGCGCGGCGGTGATCATCGCGGGTGCCGTGATAAGCGCCGCCGCCCGACCCCGATTCAGCCGAGCGGGATTAGTGGCCGCACTCATCGTTATGGCCGCTACAGAATCCGTGCACCTCTGGGGCGGATGGCCGTACTCGACTGGCTCCGTCGTGGGGCGCCTCGGCGATGCCATCCCCTCGATCGCTGCGATCGCCGCCTGCGTGGGGGCACTCGCCTGGCTGCTGCGCACTACCCCATGGCGGTGTGCGCCCGCACTCATCCTCGCCGGCCTGTTCGTGTTCGTCAGCGGCGGCGTCGCCGACCTCTCGAGCCTGTCGCACACGTTCGTGCCGAGCCGGGTGGCCGCGGAGTTGGCGCGGGCACTCACCGCCGTGGCCCTCGGACTCGGCGCCGGGACAGCCATCGCCGGCGGCCTGCGATTGCGGGCACCTCGCCCGTCGAACTGACAGGCTGAGACAATGCCGACGATCTTCACCCGCATCATCAACGGAGAACTTCCCGGAAGGTTCCTCTGGCGTGACGACGACTGCGTCGCGTTCTTGTCGATCAACCCGCTCCGCCCGGGTCACACCCTCGTGGTGCCACGCGCCGAGATCGATCATTGGGTCGATCTTCCCGTCGAGGCGAACGTGCAGCTCATGCGGGTCGCCCACGCGATCGGCGCGGCGCAGATGGAGGCGTTCCATCCCGCCCGCGTCGGCCTGATCATCGCCGGCCTCGAAGTCCCCCACGTGCATCTCCACGTGGTGCCAATCGAGCGCGAACACGACCTCAGTTTTGCCAACGCCGATCTTGCACCGTCAGCGGCGGACCTGGACGATGCCGCGCAACGCCTCCGATCCGCGCTGCGAGCGCAGGGCGCCAGCGCAGTGTCGGACTGAGTTGCTGACGAGCGGAGCTCAGGTGCGCCTCGGAGGTGAGCTGGCCGTCGTTACCGGATCCACTGCCGGGATCGGCGCCGCGATCGCGATCCGATTCGGGGCCGAAGGTGCGGCAGTCGTCGTCACCGGGCGTGATCGCCGCCGAGCCGAAGCGGTGGCTCGCACCATCCGTGACGCCGGCGGGCACGCTCACATCATCCTCGCCGATCTGGAGCACGAGTCCGAGTGTGCGCGCCTCATCGAAGACGCCGCCACCGCCCTCGGTGGACTCACCGTGCTCGTGAACAACGCAGTCGCCGCGAGGGTGGACACCGTCGACGGCGCAGTCGCCGACCTCGCAACCGAGGCATGGGACGCGACCCTGCGCGTGAACCTGAGCGCACCGATGTGGCTGACGCGCGCTGCGATCGCGCCGATGGTCGGTGCTGGTCACGGGGCGATCGTCAACATCTCGAGCCGGCAGGCCGAGCGGGCAAGCCGCGGTCACACCGCGTACATCGCCAGCAAGGCCGGACTTAACGGATTCACTCGCGCCGTCGCGGTGGACTACGCATCGGACAACATCCGGTGCAACACGATCAGCCCCGGGTACGTCCTGAACGCGCGGCGCGACCACGATCTCAGCGCCGATCGTCGCGCTCAGCTCGAAGCTATGCACCTCACCCGGCTGGGCCGGGCCGAGGATGTCGCGTTTGCGGCCGTGTACCTCGCGAGCCGCGAGAGCGAGTTCGTCACCGGCACCAACCTCGAACTCGACGGCGGCGCGAGCAACGCCCGAGGTTCGGTCCTCGGCTGAGTCTCACGACCCGTCGACGCGAGTCACGCCCACATGAACGCGCCGCCGTCGGCCATGAATGTGTGGCCGGTCAGGTACCGGCACGCATCCGAACACAGGAACCAGGCGATCGGACCGATGTCGGTCTCGGGGTCACCCTGGCGCCCCATCGGACAGTTCTCCACGAACGTGCGGTACCCCTCGGTCTCCTTCGCCGCGTCGCCGTGATGGTCAGCCGCGGCCGGCGCGATGCAGTTGACCACGATGCCGTCGGCCGCCCACTCCCGAGCCGCAGTACGCGTCAACGCTCGCACCGCTTCCTTCGACGCGTTGTACGCGCCGAAACCGCGGCCACCCGTGATCCCCATCGACGACGCGAAGTTGACGATGCGACCCCAACCCTGTGCGGCCATCGTCGGATACACCGCCTGCATCGCCGCGAGCGTGCCACCAACCCCGGACCGGTAGAAGACGTCGAGATCGTCGTGGCTCACCGTGGCCATCGGCGCCATCGGTCGGAAGGTCTGCGCGTTGTTGACCAACCCGTCGACGGTTCCGAAGCGGCTGATCGTCGCCGCCACCATTGCATCGATCTCGTCGCGCTGCATGATGTCGGTCCGCACACCCATCACGTCCACTCCCAAGGCGCGCAGCTCGGGCACCGCGGCGTCGAGTCGCTCCGGATTCCACTCCGCGATCACGACCTTCGCTCCGCCGCGGCCGAGGTGGCGGGCTATACCGAGGCCCACCCCACGACCGGCGCCGGTCACGATGATGACCTTGCCATCGACGGTGTGCATCGCGTCTGCGCCTTCGTCCATACGTTCCCCCCAGCTCTGGTGACGCACCGTAACCCCGGGTACCGTCGGCGCCCATGGACCGTGGCCTCGAAGATCGTGTCGTGCTCGTCACCGGCGGAGGAAGCGGCATCGGCCGCGCCACCGCGCTCGACGTCGCCGCGCGCGGGGGCGTTCCGGCGATCCTGGATCGCGATGCCAAGGGCGTGACCGAGACCGCCGCACTCGTGACCGCGACCGGCGCTCACGCACTCGAACTGCCGGCCGACGTCGCGGACGAGGACGCTATGCGAGATGCGATCGAGCGGACGGTCAGCGAACTCGGGCGCCTCAACGGTGTGGTCACCGCAGCTGGCATCTTCGACGGCCCCGATCTCCAACCGCTCGCGGACGTCACGCTCGAAACGTTCAACCGCGTGCTGAGCATCAACCTGACTGGCACGTTCCTTGCGATCAAGTACGCACTGCCCCACCTCGTGCGCAGCGAAGGCGGCGAGCGGTCGAGTCTCGTCACGATCGCGTCGACCGCGGCACTGCGCGGCCACGGGTTCGGGTCCGGCTATACCGCGAGCAAAGGCGGGGTTGCCGCACTCACGAAACTCGTCGCGGTCCAGTACGGCCCGCATGGCGTGCGCGCCAACTGCATCTGTCCCGGCGCGGTCGACACGCCGATGACGAACGGCGCCTGGGACGACGACGCCTCACGCGCCCGCATGAAACGCGCGATCCCACTCGGGGTTGTCGCGCAGGCCGCCGAGATCGCCTCGGTCGCCGGCTTCCTCCTCTCTGCCGACGCGAACCACGTCACCGGCCAGGTCATGGCCGTCGACGGCGGCAGTACCGCCATATGACAGCGCCGTGGTTCGGGCTGTTCCTCCCGCAGCTGCGCATGACGTTCCCGACGATCCTCGAGCGGACGCTCGCGGCCGAGGCCGCCGGCTTCGACTCGGTGTGGTTGATGGATCACCTCGCCGCGCCCATGGCCCCGGAGGTCGACACCTTCGAAGGGTGGACGACGGCTGCGGCACTCGCCGCGCGCACCAGCACCATCCGCATCGGTCACCTCGTCACGTGTGACCCGTTCCGGCACCCCGCGCTCCTCGCGAAGATGGCGGCCACCGTCGATTCGATTTCGGGCGGTCGCCTCGAGCTCGGCATCGGGTGGGGTTCGGTGCCCGCCGAGCTCGATAGGTACGGCATCGGTGCGGCACCCGCGGCCGAGCGAGCGGCGCGCCTGCGCGAGACGCTCGAAGTCCTCGCCCTGATGTTCTCCGGTGAGCCGTTCGACTACCGCGGCGCGCACCACACGCTCGCCGGCGCAATCGGCCGCCCGGTGCCCGTCCAGAGGCCGCACCCGCCGATCCACATCGGTGGGGCCGGGCCTCGCCTCACGATGCCGATCGTCCGGGACCACGCGGACTGGTGGAACTGCCCGAGCTACGCCATCGACCGCCTCGACGAACTCCGGCCGCTCGCCGGGACGGCGCGTATCTCGACCCAACATCCGGTCGCGCTCGCGCGCACGGAAGCCAACCGCGCCGATGTCCTCGCCGCAGGAGAGCGCCGCTTCGGTGGTTGGGGTGGACTCGTCTCCGGCACGGCAACCGAGGTGGTCGACGCGCTCGCGCGCGAAGCCGCGTCCGGTGTGGAAGGTTTCGTGCTCCAGTTCAGCGACTTCGGCCGACCCGAGACCGTCGAGCACTTCATGGACGCCGTCGCGCCCGAGCTGTCGCGCTGACGCTGAGAGGGCGAGCGGATAGGCGCCTCACGCTCACACGGTTTCCGCTCGCCCGTGGCCAGAGCGGCCCGTGAACGCAGTGAACATGAGCGGGAGACCGGTTCGGTAGTTCGGCGACGCTCGAACTTTTCCGCGCGGGTCCCTAATGGGGGTCGACCGCTTCGCTCTTGCGGGTGAGGATGGTCTCCGAGCCACCGGCCGGTCAGCACTCCTGGTCCCAGGGCTTCGAGCCCTACCGCTAGATCGTGCGCCGGCCGGTTGGTGAGGTCGACCTTGGATGG
>JANYJV010000134.1 GCA_025361725.1 Acidimicrobiia bacterium
TCATCGGCATCGATGCCGTCGGCATGGACCGAGGTGGAAATCGTCTCGTGCTGGTAGAGGGCAAGGACGTAGCGGGGCGCACTCACCGCGCGTCCGGCGCGGGTAACGATGCGTCCGAGGACGGCATCGACATCGTCGGACGACACCAGGTCTTCGGTCGTCGACTGCAACAGCGCGATCTGGGCGGTGAGCGCGTCGACCTGATCGTTGCGCGCGCGTAGCTCGGCGCGCCGCCGACCGAACCGCCGGCGCGTCCAGCTCACCGTGTACCGGCATTCGGGCGCGCCCTCGACTTGGCAGGCGGTGTGCTCGATCTCGAGTGGAGGCAGACCGAAGATGGGTCCGATGGTGCGCATCAACCCGATGTTCAGTTGACAGTCGCCGCGATGCGGAGTCTTCCCATCGTGGAGCCGATACGTGACGAGGTACACCGAGCCCGCACGACTCTGCGTGACCTCTTCCGCCGTCATCGTTGCGACCGTCGAGAACTTCGGGCACGCCTTGGCCACGTTGCCAAGCACCATCCGCGGGGAGCCGAGCGCACGAATCAGGATCCGGATGCCCGGACCTACCTGGTGATCCAGTGCGGCTTCCCCCATGCGCAACACGGCGTCGGGGTCGTCGAGCACGATGCACGCGGCGTCGAAGAGTGCGATCTTCTGCTCGTAGGTGCTCCACCGGTCCTGGTCCTCCAGCTCCTCGAGCGGCCGGGTCTCGCCGGCGAGTTCCAGCAGGCGCGTCACGGCATCGGCGCCCGCGTGGTAGCGGACGTACCGCACGATCAGACAGATCGTGGTGCCGGCGGTCTCTCGCGGGCCGGGGTCCATACCCCTGATATCGGCCGCAATCGCCCCGGCTGTAGACCGATCAAGGGTGCGTAACGGCGGCGGCGGAGGGGAGACGAAGGATCATGAGTTTCTTCTCACGCAATCGAGCCTCCCTCGCCGAGCGCGGCATCGATCCGGCGCGGTTGCCACCCGGTCAGTACTTCACCGAACGGTTCCCGGTGCTCCACGTGGGGGATGTGCCTGCGTTCGCGACCGACGGTTCTGATTGGTCGCTGACCATCGGCGGACTCGTCGCGGCGCCGCGGGCGTTTTCGTGGGACGAGCTGATGACACTCCCGGCCCTCGAGATCGTGACCGACATCCACTGTGTGACCAAGTGGTCGAAGTTCGATACTCGCTGGCGAGGTGTGCGGTTCCGTGATGTCCTCGCCGAGTGTGGCGGTGCGCTGCCATCCGCCACACACATTCTCGAAACCGCGGAGCACGGCTACACCACGAACCTCCCCCTCGCCGATGTCCTCGGTGACGACGCGCTGGTGGCCTACGAGTTCGATGGTGCGCCGATCGAGCCGGTTCACGGCGGACCCGTCCGCCTCGTGGTCCCGCATCTCTACTTCTGGAAATCGGCGAAGTGGCTGCGCCGGATCGACCTGCTCGATCACGACGAACCCGGCTTCTGGGAGCGCAACGGCTACCACGCCTACGGCGACCCCTTCAAAGAGCAGCGCTATGGGTGAGGTGCGTCCCTCACCTTCGGTTCCGGGGGTACTACGACCAAGGTCTGATGGATCTCGGTAGGGTTCGGCGCGAAGCTCGGAGTCCCCAACCCTGGAGAAGTGCTGTGCGTCCCGTTCTTGGAGTATGTGCTGTTGTCGCCGTCGGAGCGCTGGCTGCGTGCGGGTCGAGTTCGTCGTCGTCCGGGTCGGGTGCGTACTCGAAGACGTCCTCCACGCCGTCGGCATCGGCTGGCGCTACGGGCAGTGGGCCGACTGTGACCGCGAAGGACTATTCATTCACTCCTACCACCATCGATCTCACGGCCGGGAAGACAGTGACGATCTCAGCGACGAACGACGGCGCCGCGAAACACAACCTCACGATCAAGGGCCTCAAGGTCAGCGTCGAGCTCCCGCCCGGCTCCACCAAGACCGCCACGGTGAAGGGTGCCAAGGCCGGAACGTACGAGTTCCACTGCGAGTACCACCCGACCCAGATGAAGGGCACCATCACCGTTGGGTAGCGGAAGGGCTGCCTGATGGCTCCTCCGGCTTCATTGCTCCTCCGGTCGCCATCTCGGTGCTTCGGAGTGGCGTGGGCTTCTCTCCGGAGCCGCTCGGCTCCGCGAGCTCCGCCTCGGGGAGTGCTGAGGTTGTCGGCCCCTCAGGGCCTGACGGTGAAGTAGTTGACTTGCTCGTAGTAATACAGGTACCATACAAGTTGTGCGATACCTGGATGTGGCCGACGATCTGAGGACTGACATTGCTTCCGGCCGGGTCGGGGCACTGCCGAGTGAAGCCGAGCTGGGAGAATCCCATCACGTTTCCCGGGTCACGGTGCGCCGGGCGTTGGAACTGCTGCGCGGTGAAGGTCTGATCACGAGCCGCCGGGGCGCCGGGTGGTTCGTGGCGACCGACCCGGTCCGCCAGCCGCTCGGCCGGGTCACCACCATCGAGTCTGCGCTCGAAGCCGCCGGAGCGAAGCCTGAGCGCCGAGTGCTCGAGTTCGGTTTCGAACCGGCGCCGCCGGAGGTAGCGAAGACCCTCGGGGTTGCGGCCGACGCCGAGGTGTTGCGAGTCCTGCGGCTCAACCTCGCCAACGGTGAGCCGTTTGCGCTCGTGACCGTGTGGCTCCCGATGGCGTTCGGCGCGCACGTGAGTCGGGCCGACGTCGAGCGCGTCACCTTCTACGATTTGCTGCCGCTGCACGGCGTCGATGCCGGTCGAGTTGTGCAAACCATCACCGCGACTGCCGCCGACCGCGTCGACGCGCGCCGCCTCGGTGGTCAGGCCGGCGACCCCCTCCTCGCGTGCCGACGGGTCACCTACGATCGCTCCGGCGATGCGGTCATGGTGTCCGAACACCGGTATCCCGCCCAGTCGACCGCCCTCGAAGTCGAGTTTCCTGCCCCCCATCTCACTGGAGTCACCCATGCCTGAGACCCCCACATCCGGATCCGTCGTTCCCACCACACCCATCGAATTGGTGCGTGCTGCGTACGAGCGCTTTCCCGCGCGCGCCGAGATCGCCCGTCGCCGCCTCGGACGGGGGCTGACGTTCGCCGAGAAGATCCTGATCGCGCACGCCGACGATGCCGAGACCGTCGGACTCGAACGCGCCGCGGCCTACGGCGACTATCGCCCGGACCGGGTCGCCATGCAGGACGCGACCGCGCAGATGGCGCTGTTGCAGTTCACGCTGGCGCGCCTGCCGAGCGTGGCCGTCCCCACGACCGTGCACTGCGATCACCTGATTCAGGCGCGCGTCGGCGCGGACGCGGACATGAAGACCGCGATCGACGTGAACGCGGAGGTCTATGAGTTCCTGCGCACCGTCAGCGCGAAGTACGGGATCGGATTCTGGAAGCCGGGCTCGGGGATCATCCACCAGGTCGTGCTCGAGCAGTACGCGTTCCCCGGCGGGATGATGATCGGCACGGACAGCCACACCCCCAACGCGGGTGGGCTCGGCATGATCGCCATCGGCGTGGGCGGCGCGGATGCCGTCGACGTGATGGCGGGGTGGCCGTTCAACACACGCGTACCGAAGCACATCGGAGTGCGCCTCACCGGTGAGTTGTCCGGGTGGGCGTCGCCGAAGGACGTGATCCTGAAGGTCGCGGGCATCCTCACGGTGAAGGGCGGGACTGGCTCGATCGTCGAGTACTTCGGACCCGGCACCGAGTCCATCTCGGCGACGGGCAAGGCCACCATCTGCAATATGGGCGCGGAGATCGGCGCCACCTGTTCGCTGTTCCACTACGACGCGCGGATGTCTGCGTACCTGAAGTCGACGGGCCGGGAAGCGCTCGCCGATCTCGCCGACGAGTTCGCTGATCATCTGCGCAACGACGCGGAGGTCGACGCGAACCCGGAGGCGTACTACGACCGCGTCATCGAGATCGACTTGTCTGCGCTCGAACCCCACCTCGTCGGTCCCCACACTCCGGACCTCGATCGTCCGATTTCGGAAGTGCGTGCCGCAGTCGAGTCCGAGGGCTACCCGGCCGAGATCTCGGCTGCGCTCGTCGGCTCGTGTACCAACTCCTCGTACGAGGACATCGGGCGCGCCGCGAATGTCGCGCGTCAGGCGTCGGCCGCGGGACTTCGGGTGAAGACGCCGCTGCTCATCACGCCCGGATCGGAGCAGGTGCGCGCGACCATCGAACGGGACGGTCTGCTTGCGGACCTCGAGGCGATCGGTGCCACGGTCCTCGCCAACGCGTGTGGTCCGTGCATCGGCCAGTGGCAGCGGGACGACATCACGAAGGGGGAGACGAACACGATCGTCTCGTCGTTCAATCGAAACTTCCCGGCCCGCAACGACGGCAACCCTTCCACGCTCTCGTTCATCGGTTCGCCCGAGACCGTGGTCGCCATGGCGTTGACCGGCCGCCTCGACGTCGATTTCGTGCGCGAGCCGGTGATCGGCCCGGATGGCACTGCGGTGCAACTCGTCGCACCGTCCGCCGACGAACTCCCGGCCAAGGGCTTCGACCCCGGCGAGTCGGGATTCATTGCTCCCCCCGGGGATCCCTCGTCGGTTGAGATCGTGGTGTCGCCGACGAGTGATCGACTTGAGCTGCTCACGCCGTTCGTCGCGTGGGACGGGGCGGACTACACCGGCCTGCGCCTCTTGATGAAGGCGGCGGGGAAGTGCACCACTGACCACATTTCGCCCGCCGGTCCGTGGCTGAAGTTCCGTGGCCACCTCACCAACATCTGCGGCAACCTCTTCATCGGAGCGAACAACGCGTTTACGCCGGGCCAGTCGGGTGTCGGCGTCGACGCACGGGATGCGAGCGAAGTCCCCTTGCCTGATCTCGCGAAGCGTTACAAGGACGGGGGCATCCCGTGGGTCGCGATCGGCGACGAGAACTACGGCGAGGGTTCGTCGCGTGAACACGCGGCGATGGAGCCGCGGTACATGGGCGGCAAGGCAATCATCGTGCGTTCGTTTGCGCGAATCCACGAAGCAAACCTCAAGAAGCAAGGTGTTCTCGCGCTCACGTTCGCGAACCCGGGAAGCTATGACCTGATTCGCGTGGATGACACCGTTGACATCGTCGGCCTCGCGGAACTCGCGCCCGGTCAGCCCGTCAAGGTCGTCCTGCATCATGCCGATGGCACCTCGGACGTCGTGACCACGACACACACCATGTCCGAGGAGCACATCTCGTGGTTCAGAGCCGGCTCGGCCCTCAATCTGCTGGCAGCGCAACAGGCCTAGACGCGCGCGCCGACTCTGGCGCGACCCCGCCGCGTGGTTCGCGCAAGGACCGCGCGCCGAAGACGGGACCAAGTGGTCTGGAGCGGTGGGGGACCACGATGGTCCGCCGCCGAGGGTGGGTCCTCGGCGTGTGGATCGTCCTGCTCCTCACGTTGGGCACGATGGCCAAGGCTGAACACAACGTGTTCCGTGACGTCTTCACGGTTCCGGGTACGAACTCGCAGGCCGCGACCGACCTCCTGGCCTCGCGCTTTCCGAGCCAGACCCAGCCGAGCGCGTCGATCGTCGTCGCGTCCGGATCGGGCGCGGTCACCGACGCGAAATCCGAAGCTGCAGTGCAGTCTGCGCTGGCGCGCGTCGCGAAGTTGTCCGGCGTTGCGTCGGTCACGGATCCATTCAGTGGGCCGACCACACGCGTGTCCGCGAACGGGAAGATCGCCGTCGCGACGGTTCGGTACCAGGGCGCGATCTCCGACGTGCCGAAAGACGCGTTCAGTCAACTGCAGTCCACGATGGCGCCGGCGGAGCGTGCCGGCGTGAAGGTGGAACTCGGCGGCCAGGTCGTCGACATCCAGAACACTCAGGCGTCGAGCGACCAGGCCTCGGAGCTGATCGGTCTCATCGCCGCGGTCATGATCCTGTTGTTCGTCTTCGGGTCCGTCGCGGCGGCATTCCTCCCCATCGGTGTCGCCGGTCTTGGTGTCGTTGCCGCGACATCGCTGCTCACCCTGCTCGCGTCGAAGTTCACGATCGGCACCGTGTCTCCGGCGCTCGGGGCGATGATCGGACTGGGCGTCGGGATCGACTACTCGCTGCTCGTCGTGAGCCGATATCTGCAGAACCGCGCCGAAGGGATGGACCACGAGAAGGGGGTCGGTCACGCGATCGGCACTGCCGGTTCCGCGTCGCTGTTCGCCGGATGTTGCGTGGCGATGGCGCTGGCCGGTCTCGCGCTCGCCGGGATTCCCTACGTGCGCACCCTCGGTCTGTCGGCTGGTCTGTTCGTGGCGGTCATGGTGATCGCCGCGCTCACGCTGTTGCCTGCGGTCCTCGGATTTGCAGGCCCGCGCATCCAACGCCACCACAAGGACATCGAACGGGCCGAAGACGCCGGCGGGGTCTGGTACCGGTTCGCGCACCTCGTCGGTCGCCACGCGGTGCTCTGTCTCGTCGCGTCACTGGTCTTGCTGGTCACGCTGGCATCTCCGATCTTCGACCTGACCCTCGGGTTCGCCGACGACGGCAACGCCCCGTCGTCGTTGACTCAGCGGCGCGCGTACGACCTCGTCGCCAAGGGTTTCGGCGACGGCGCCAATGGACCGCTGCTCGTCGCCATGGCGCTTCCGAAGCCGACGGCCGCGTCCGGTGCGGCCGAACTCGCCGCAGTCGAGAAACTCGCAGCTGCCCTCGCCACGGTGCCCGACGTCGCGTCGGCCACGCCGCCGATTCCGAGTCCGGGCAAGGACGCGGCCATCGTGCTGGTCACGCCGAAGCACGCGCCGAACGTCGAGTCCACGCAAGCGCTCGTGCGCGCGCTCCGCAGTTCCACGATCCCTGAAGCGACCGCAGGAACGGTCCTCGCCGGTCATGTCTTCGTCGGCGGCCAGACCGCCACGTTGATCGACGTCGACGATCGCATCAGCAGTCGACTGCTGCTGTGCATCGGCGCGGTCGTGCTCGCCGCCTTCCTTCTCCTGATGCTCGTCTTCCGTTCGGTGGTCATCCCGATGACGGCCGCGATCCTGAACCTGTTCTCGATCGGTGCCGCGTACGGCGTCATCGTGGCCGTGTTCCAGTGGGGCTGGGGTCGATCGCTCATCGGCGTGGATCAGCCGGTCCCGATCGTGGCGTTCATTCCGCTGATGATGTTCGCGATCTTGTTCGGCCTCTCGATGGACTACGAGGTGTTCCTCATGTCCCGGGTCCGGGAGGAGTACCTCCGCAGCGGCGATTCGCGCGAATCCGTAGCGCTCGGGGTGGCCAAGACCGCACGCGTGATCAGCGCCGCGGCGTTGATCATGATCGCAGTGTTCCTCTCGTTCGTGTTGAGCCCTGAGCCGACGCTCAAGATGATGGGCATCGGAATGGCGGCCGCAGTTCTCGTCGACGCCACGATCGTGCGCCTCCTGCTCGTGCCCGCCACGATGGAACTGCTCGGTGACGCCAACTGGTGGATGCCGCGTTGGCTCGACCGGATTCTCCCGCACCTCGACATCGAAGGTTCCTCGTCGGAAGCTCCAGTGGCCCTTGGGTCGGACTCCGCCGGCGCAACTCATACTCGTTTGCTCGTCGACGGGGTGGGGGTGGAGCCGAACCGGACGGAGGTCGATTCCCCCTCACTCCCCGTCGACGAGCACTGACGGCTCAGCTGCTCGGCTGGAGTTTCGTCGAGGTCGGCCGCCGAACTACGCGGATGCCTCCAGCCAAACGATCGTCCCCGGAGCGGGTTGACCAGTCGGTTCCAAGGCGAGGATCGCACGCGACAACTGGCCGATCGCACCGCGTCGGTGACGTGGGAACGAGCGCGAGGAAACCAAGATGAGGCCGTGATGATCGTGAGGTTGCTCCGCACGCCACGCAGACTCGATGGCGGCAAAGTCCGCGATGTTCTCGGTCACGAGGCATCGCCGTTCGAGTTGGGCGTGAACGAACAGTTGCGGATCCGGGAGGCCCCGAAGCTCGAGAACTTCTTGTACTCCGACCGCGTCAACGTGGTTCGCCCGGAGCATCACGGCGATGGCGGCCGAATACATTTCGTCGATCAGGAGGTTCACCCGTAGAGGCGGGAACGCGTCGCGTTGGCTCGGCGGGCATCGATGGCCGCTGCAAGATTCAGCTCGATCCGTGCGTCGATCTCGTCGGGGAACGATGCGTAGTAGCTCTCGGCGGCTCGTACCTGCGGTTCGGTGAGCGCCAGGTGCTTCGCGGCCCGGGCGGTGGCGCGCGTGACGCCGCCGGACGCGTAATCGGCGACGACCGTAATGATTTCCCAGATGTCTGGTCCGCTGGCGAGTCCGGCTCGGCGCCCGGTGGCGCCGTCACGAAACACGACACCGGGGTGTTCCGCCATGCGAATGCCCTCATCGACCAAGCGCACAACGAGACCCGACGTTGCTTCGTCGGTGGTGACGACGTGATGGCGCACACGTTCCGCCAGCTCGTCCGGAAAGCGTACCGAGATCGGTCGACTCATGCACTACATAGTAGCGCGGCGAACCCGGTCAGACGGCGGGCAGGAAGCACCTACGGGAACCTGCCGCCGTTCCGCCGGGAGCGTGTCTCACCCGCCTGCGATGATTCGAGTCTCCCCCTCCACTTCCCCGGAGAAGTACCAGTCGGTGGAGGTTTACGATGTCAGTTGATGAACGAACGCGTCGCGATATGTACACGGGTCTCGAGGCCGCACTGGGTGCCCCAGTGGCTGATGCGGTGATGGCCCATCTGCCACCTACGGGCTGGGCCGATGTGGCGCGTACGCACGACGTGGCGGTGCTGCGCGGCGAGATGGTCGCCATGGGCGATGGTCTGCGCGGCGAGATATCGCTGCTGCGAGGCGAGATGGTCGCCATGGGCGATGCTTTGCGAAGTGAGATGGCCTCGCTGGGCGATGGATTGCGACGCGAGATGATTTCGATGGATGAGCGGATCGGGCTGCGGATCGACGCTCGCGTCGCCTCCGAAACCAATCGACTCTTGCTCTTCCTGGTCCCCACAATGACGACGATCGTCGGGCTGGCGTTCGCCGCGGCGAAGCTCTCGTAGATCTCCGCTCGGGCCGGCGGGTCAGACGGCGCGCAGTTGCGCGGCGGTCGGTTCGGCGCAACAGAACCAGGACTCGCTGAGCCGGGGTGCGTCGAGCACGCTCGAGACGTCGACGGGTGGGAGATCCACGAGGGTGCGGAGGGCGTTGAAGACGTCACCCGCGGGCTCCTCGGCCATGGCCTCCACGATCGCTGCGAACTCGGCCTGAAGATCGTCGAGATCCGACGTCCACGGGTAGGACAGCCGTGTGGCGTCCCACGCACCGAGACCGTCAATCTGCCCGAGCAGCAGTGAGCCTTCCGGGACCAGCAGCCGGATCGAGTATTGCACGGGATCGACGTTGCCGACCAAGCGATGCTCGGCCACGAACTCGAGGATGGCACGGATGTCCTGGCGTGCCGTCCACGGCGTGAACGGCAGCCACGTGGCCCGCGGTTCGATGCCGGCGGCACGCAACAGTTCGATCGCGTGGGCACCCTCGGCCGCGGTATGACCCTTGTCGAGGATGGTCAGGATGTCGTCGTTCACGGACTCGAACGCGCTGATGACGAACAAGCATCCGCGCTCGGCCATCCACGGCCACAGTTCCGCGTGACGGAGAATGTGCTCGACCTTCACCGTCGCGTCGAACGTGATGTCGGGATACTTCGCGTGCACGGCCTCGACCACTCGCCGCGCATGGTGGACGCCGTTGAAGAAGTCCGGATCGCCGAAGGTCACGTGCTGCGCGCCCTGCGCAACCTGCGCGTCGATGTCGGCAATCACGGTCTCGACCGGCGTGATGCGGATGCGCCCGTCGTAGACCACCGGTACCGGACAGTGCCGGCACCGATGGGCGCACCCTTGTGACGCCTCGACGTACGCGATCGGATACCGCAGTCCGGACTGCATGAGGTGCGCGTACTCGGACGGGGGCGCGAGAAGGTCCCGGGCCGGAACTGGCGCACCCACCGTGATGGACGGGTCGGCTTCCACCCATCCCACAACGGCCGAGACCGGGTCACGAGCGATGAGCGCCTCGGCGATCGGCGCGCACATCCCGGCGTACAAGCCGAAGCATGCGAGGGGACGGTCGATGCGCGGCGCGATCTCGAACGCGAGCCGAGTCGCGGTGTGCATCGGGACCGAGATCGCCACTCGTTCCGCCCACTCGACGAGCGTTGGGTCCCAGTCCTGGATTGCGAGGTCGAGCACGCGCACGTGGTGGCCACGGTCACGCAACGCGGCCGCGGGTGCGGCGACACCGAGGGGCTGGTGGCCCAGCTCGTACGTGGAGATCAGCAGAACTCTCATCGCGGGCCAAGAGCGGAAATCACGTCATAACGATATCGAGGGCGGCCGCGCCGGCTCGCAGGCTGGCTTCGACGGCAGCGGGGGAGTCGCCGGTCGCGAAGACGAAACCGAGGTACCGATCACCCTCGGGCAACGGGACGACGGGTGCGCCGACGGGAATGGTGATGTCCACTCCCACGATGCCCGAGACCGCCAGCGCGCGCTCGCGTCCGTTGACCGCGCTCAGAGTTCCGGCGCGGCGGATCGGCAGCATCATCACGCCCGACGCTGCAGTTGCGCGCCGGAGATCGGTGAGATCCATGCCGAGCGCGTGGCGCAGCACCACTTCCTCGAGTGCGATCCCCGCGCCGAACCGCAAGGTGCGCGCGCACAGTCCGCCGATTGTGCGGGCGGCGACCTCGATGAGGGTGCACTCTTCACCGTCGACGCGCACTTCCGCGTGAATCGGACCCTCGGTGAGGCCGATCCCGGCCGCGGCCCGCGCGACCAGCTGCTCCACGTGCGCGAGCGTGTCCGGCGCGAGACGGGACGGCGTGACGTAGATCGTTTCTTCGAAGTACGGGCCGACCAGCGGGTCCGGCTTGTCGAACACCGCGAGCGTCGTCATCGTGCCCGCATGCAGCAGTGCTTCGACCGCCACTTCCACGCCGGGGATGTAGCGCTCGACGATGAGGTCGCCGTCCCAGAAGGTGCGGATGCGTGCAACCGCGGCGTCGTACTCGGCCTCGGTGTCGCAGCGGATCACACCCTGGGACGCGGCGAGGCCGGTCGGTTTGACCACGCACGGATACCCGACGTCGTCCGGTGACGTGCCAAAGGCGGGCTGGGGCACCTCGGCCGCCGCGAGGCGGGCGCGGAGTTCCGCCTTGTCTCGTGTCGCGGCCACCGCCGCCGGATCGTTGTGGGGGAAGCCCAGCCGCTCGCCGGCGGTGGCGGCCGCGACCACACCCTGATCGTCGACGGCGACGACCGCGTCGATGCCACGATCACGGTCGAGTCGCTCGATCAGATCGGCCGCCGCGCCCGGATCGTCGAGCGGGATCGCCAAGGCTCGATCACCCGCGGCGTATGCGGGCGCCTCCTCCGATCCGACCACGAGCTCCACGCCCAGGGCCTTGGCGGCCTTCACGAAGTCCGGGGCTCGATACGTGGCGGTGGGCACAAGGAGGAGGACCCGGGGCATGGGTCGTATCATGGTGCACATGACTGACGTTGCTGTCCCTCTCGTTGCGCTCTCCGATGTGGCTCGTACTCGGGTCCTCGAGGTGCGGGGTGGCGAACCCGAGCCGGACACGCTCGCGTTGTGGATCGAGGTCACCGGTGCAGCCGGGACGGCGTTTACTTACGACATGTACTTCCGCAAGCTGAGCGAGGCCGGTGACGACGACGCCGTGCAACACGGTGACGACCTCTCGATCGTGGTGCCCGCCGAGCACGTGGACAACATTCGCGGTTCGTCGCTGGATCTCTCCGGCGGCGGGATGGTGCTCCAGAACCCGAACTCGCCGCCGGTCCCGGGCATGGGCCCGATGCCGGATCTCGATCTCGACGACCCGGTGGTTGCCAAGGTGATCGAGATCTTGGCCGTGCAGATCAACCCGCAGATCGCCGCGCACGGTGGCGTTGCTGAACTCGTGGCGATCGAAGGTTCGATTGCGTATATGCGGATGGGTGGCGGGTGTCAGGGCTGCGGGTTGGCCGCGACCACGATGTCTCAGGGCATCGAAGTTGCTGTCCTCGATTCGGTCCCGGAGATCACCGAAGTCGTCGACATCACCGACCACGCCGGCGGCACGAACCCGTACTACGAAGCCGCCAAGAAGTAGACGCTTCAACCCACGCTTCGGCGTCGCTCAGGAGACTCGCAACGAGTTCGACCCGGGTGGGCGCGCAGGCGGCTGCGAAGGAGCCAGCCGACCCGTCGTCAGCGAACGGGTTACGCGAAGCGGAGGGCGTCTTCTCCGGCGTAGCGGGCGACGGCGGCGTCGGCCACTGCGTTGGTCTCGATGGCGTCGATCACCTGGGCCACCTTGGTGGCGGGGATCGCGCAGGTCATCTCGGTCGCGGGCATACCGGTGCGGACGCGTGAGAGTGCGCAGCCGACGCTCGCGGCGATCTCGTTCTGCTCCTTCGCGATCGCGACGATGTGGCACTGCGGCTTACCCTCAATGCGCAGACCCGGGACCGCGTCGGACAGCACCATCATCTGCTTGCCGTTGACGCGCAGCAACACCACGTTCGGATCGATCGGCGTCTCCGCCAGTGGACCGTAGGTAACGGCGCCGGGCTTCTCGGAGACGACGGGAATCTGGGGGACCACGTCCATCGTGACCCAGCCGGTCTCGAGCAGCGCGGCGACGTCACTGTTGCCGGCCACCTCGTCGAGGGTCGCAAAGCCATGGGTGAGGCTGCCGACGGAACAGTTGCCGTGGTCGGCCTTCACTGTGGAGAACGTGCTCTCGGTGGCGTGATTCCAGAACACGCAACCCGCCGGGACGCGCCCGGTGCGACCGTCGGCAAGGGGCGCGGGCATCGGCGCGTCGAAGGCGGCGACACCTGCGGGTGTGGCATCCGAGAACGTGATCGCGATCGGTGGCGCCGCCAGCGAGAGAGCCTTGCGCAGCCGGGCGGACAGGTCGGTCCAGTTCTCAGTCATCCAAATCTCTCGATCTCGGCTTCCAGGTCGAGAGGTTGTACCACGCCCTTCTTCTCGTACTCGCCCCACTGGTCGCGCGGCACGCTGTAGAGAACCTCGAACTCGTTGCCGTCGGGATCGCGTGCGTACACGGACTTCGAGACGCCGTGGTCGCTTTCGCCGACGTAAGCGCCGAGGCGTTGGAGTTCGTCACGGGCGTTGCGGATGTCGTGGATCGTCGGCACTTCCCACGCCAGGTGGTACAGGCCGACCCGCCCACTTTGGGGCAGTGGTGCGTCCGGTCCGACCGAGAACAGCCCGAGATCGTGGTGGTTGCTCGTGCCGAAGCAGCGGAGGAACACTGCGCCGGGCATCTGCCCGACCACTTCGAAACCAAGCACTTCTTCGTAGAACTTCGCGGCGACGGCGGCGTCGCGGACGTAGAGGACCGCGTGATTGAGTCGTTGGACGGGGATCATGATGTTCGTAACCCTCTCATGTGCTCGATGATTCCGGGCAGTTCGCTGAGGAACCGGTCAATATCCGCTTCGGTGCTCGACCATCCGACGCTCACGCGCAGCGCGTGGTCGGCTTCGGCTCCCATGGCGGCAAGGACGGGCGACGGTTCGAGTGACTCGGATGAGCACGCCGATCCCGAGTGGATCGCGATGCCTCGCTGGTCCAGCGCGAGGAGAATCGGCTCCGCCTCCACGCCGTCGACGCCGAAGCACACGATGTTCGGCAGGCGGTCGGACGCGTCGGTGGGTCCGTGGATCGTGAAGCCACTTATTGTCGTCATGAGTGCGGTACGAATCCGGTCGGTCAGCGTGCGTGCGTTCGCAGACTCGTGGTCGAGGTGGCCGGATTGCACAAGTTCGTCGGCGGCCGCGCCGAAGCCGACGATGGCCGGGATGTTCTCGATGCCGCCCCGACGGTCCCGTTCCTGTGCGCCGCCGACGACGAAGGACGGGATGCGAAGACCCCGCCGGATCAGGAGCGCGCCGGTGCCCTTCGGGCCACCCCACGTGTGGGCGGTGACGCTCATGAGATCGGCGCCGATCGCGCTGAAGTCGAGCGGGAGGTAGCCGATCGCCGCGCACGCGTCGACATGGACGAGCACACCGCGCTCGCGTGCACCGGCGCAGATCTCGGCCACCGGCTGGAGCGTCCCCACTTCGTGGTTCGCCAACTGGACGGTTACCAGCGCCGTGGTCGGGCCGATCGCGTCGAGGACGTCGGCGTCGGAGAACCGGCCGGTGGGGTCGACGCCGACGGTGACGGTCTCGAACGGATCGCGCGCGCACGCATCGGTGACGCTCGAGTGTTCGACGGCGGTGGTGACGATCCGAGTGGCATCGGCTGCGCGTCGAGACGCACCGAAGATCGCCGCATTCACTGCCTCGGTGCCCCCGGACGTGAACACGACCTCACGAGGCCGAGCACCGAGCAGTGCGGCTACCTGCTCACGCGCCGTCTCGATCGCGACGCGAGTGACCCGACCGTCGGAGTGCACACGACCCGGGTCGGCGTGATGGTCCCGCAGAAACGGCACCATCGCGTCGAACGCGCCCGGTCGGAGCGGCGACGCCGACGCGTGATCCAAGTACACGCGCCCGCCGTCGGTCATGAGCGCACCCCGCGCCGTTTTGGCGTCAAGAAGTGCTGTGGGAGCGCGCTTTGGGACGCCAAAACTGTGTGGTGGGTCAGACGCGGGCGACGCAGTGGTCGCCGCCGTCGGGGCGGGTGGACTCGAAGTGGGGTTGGGTCTCGCCGTACAACCCGGCCATGAGCCCGCGGATCATGCCGCGATCCACCGCACACACCACGTGGGGGTACAGGTTGGCGGCCTCGCCGAAGGGACAGTGGTCGTTCACAATCGTGAGTGAGGTGCCGACGGACTCGGTGTGTGCCGCGAACCCGTGGGCCGTGAGCGCGTCCGCAACGACCGCAAGCGCAGCCTTCACGGTGCGGTGACCGTCGGTCGGTTCGATGCGAGCTGCGAGGCCGCGGCCGTAGTCGAACCCGACTTCTTCGGCGAGCGCCTCGGCTTCGTCTGTGGGCAGCTTCTCGAGCGCACGTGCGAGCAACGTCCCGAGCAAGTTGTCTCGACGCGGTGGGAAATTCAACGAGTGATCGAGTTCCGAGACGCGGTACTGCTTCGACGGACGGCCCGCGGCGCGAGTGCCGTCGGCGCGGCCAACCGCGACGACGAGGTAACCGCCCGCGGTCAGCTTCTCGAGGTGGTGGCGAGCAACGTTCGGGTGGAGATTGAACCGTTCGGCGACCTCACCGGCGGTGATGCCCTCGGTGGCGTCGCGGATGAGTAGATAGATGTCTCGACGGGTCGGATCGCCGAACGCACTGGTGACTGCGGTGACGGCCGCGCTGAACTCGTCGGCGTCGAGGGGGAGCGGAGCAGTCATGCTCGGTATTCTACCTACGTCCGTAGTGGAAATGTCCCGTTCCCCCTGTGGCCCAGCGTTGACGGGCCCGTTCCAGGAGTTCGAGTGCCCGGAGAGAATCCGTTCGCCCACGCCCGCACCCGGGTGATCGCCGTCGCGTCCGGAAAGGGCGGCGTCGGGAAATCGTCGGTGACCACCAACCTCGCGGTCACGTTGGCGCGGATGGGCAAGGACGTCTGCGCGATCGACGCCGACGTGTGGGGCTTCTCCATGCCGCGCATGCTCGGTGTGGAGAACGGACCCGACCTCGACGAGCACAACCAGATGATCCCGCCGTCTGCGCACGGGGTGCGGCTGCTCTCGATGGGGTTCTTCGTCCCCGAGGACCAGGCCGTGATCTGGCGCGGGCCGATGCTCCACAAGGCGTTGGAGCAGTTCCTCACCGATGTCGCCTGGGGTGAACCGGACTATCTCATCATCGACATGCCGCCCGGTACCGGTGACGTCTCGCTCTCGATGAGTCAGTTCCTGCCACGTGCCGAGGTCATCATCGTGACCACGCCGCAGCCGGCCGCGCAGGCGGTTGCCCAGCGTGCTGCGGCGATGGCCGAGAAGGTGGAGCTCGATGTGGTCGGCGTCGTGGAGAACATGAGTTGGTTCCGCGGGGACGACGGTGTGTCGTACGAGATCTTCGGTTCCGGCGGCGGTCAGAAGTTGGCGGACCAGATCGGTGTCCCGCTCCTGGGTCGGATCCCGCTGGTCCCTGCGCTGCGCGAGGGCGGCGACGATGGTCACCCGATCGTCATCACCGACCCCGAGGGCGAAGCGGCCGTGCAGTTCAGCAACATCGCGGAGCAGATCGAAGCCATTGCGCCCCGCCGCATCTACCGGTCGGAACTCAAGTTGATGTAGCGGCAATCCCGCTCTTGGGCCTTCGGCCCAGGCCGCTCGGGCCCCGCTCGGCGATCCCTCGGCGTGCAGTCGTTCTGCCGCCGCCTCGCTTCGATATCCCGCTCTTGGGCCTTCGGCCCAGGCCGCTCGGGCCTGGGTCTATCCTCGGGCGTTTCGCGCAGTTCGAGGGGGGCCAGTGCGGAAGCTCGGGATTTTGGTGGTTGCCGTTGCGGTGGTCGGGCTCGCGCCGCTCACCGCGTCGACCTCGGGCGGGGCCCCGGCCGAGGGCTCGGCCACGACCGCGACTGCGAGTACCGCGCTCGACTGTGCGAACTGGCGGTACGGCGCGGCCGACGAACCGGCGAACCTGCCGGCGGAGTTCGATCGGAACAACTACAAGCGCACGAGTCTCCGGGATCCCGACCTCGCGACCTCTCCCCACCACCTCTGCGGGCAGAAGGGCGCGGCCGTCGATCTGGCGTGGGGCATCACCAAGGGTCGGCCCGACGTCCGGATTGCGGTGTTGGACTCGGGCATCAAGTGGCGGGACGCGAACGCCATGCGAGACCTCGCGGATCGCGCGTACCTCAACCGCGGTGAGGTCACGCCGCCGTGCGGAACACCCAGTGGTGACTGCAACGGCGACGGTCGGTTTTCGATCTCGGACTTCGGTGCGATTCCGGATCTCAACGGGAACGGTGTCGCAGATCCCGAAGACCTGATCCTCAGTCCGACGTTCTCGAACGGCGTGGACAACGACGGCAACGGATACGTCGACGACATCTCGGGGTGGGACTTCCTCTTCGGCGACAACGACCCGCTCGACACCGTGAACTACGGCCACGGCACGGGTGAAGCGCAGGACTCGACCGCCGCGGCCAACGGCGTCGGTGATGTGGGGACGTGCCCGCAGTGCACCTTCATCCCGGTTCGCGTCGGCGACTCGTTCATTGCCGACGGTGGCCGATTCGCGGCGGGAGTGCTGTTCGGTCTGGACTCCCAGGTTGCGGTGGTGCAGGAAGCACTCGGGGCCATCAGCAACCCGCGCCAGGCGCAGCAGGCCATCGACGCGGCGTACAAGCGCGGGGTACCGATCATCGCGTCCATGGCCGACGAAGCGTCGAAGCATCCGAACCTTCCCGGTGCGCTCGAGCACACGCTCACGGTCAACTCGGTCCGCGACACCGGCTCACCGAAGAGTTACCTCGCGCTGAACGGCTGTACGAACTTCGGTGGCCGGACGTTCTTGTCGATTCCGTCGTCGTCGTGTTCGTCGGAAGCGACCGGCATCATGAGTGGCGTGGCCGGACTGCTCGTGAGCGAAGCCCGTGACCGTGGACTCACGCTCTCCACGAACGAAATCCTCCAACTCGCGCGCTCGAGCGCGGACGACATCGACTTCTCGACGCCGAACGCCGTGGACCCCGCCAACGACTTCCTCACCGGGAGCACCGTTCGGTACCCGAGTACCGCCGGATGGGATGGCACCCATGGATACGGACGGCTCAACGCGTACGAACTCGTGAAGCGCGTGCGGGACGCCCGGATCCCACCCGAGGCCGATCTGACGAGCCCGAAGTGGTTCTCGGTCCTGCCCGCCGTGGGCACCGTCGCCATCTCGGGTCACGTGGCCGCGCCACGCGCACCGAAGTTCTCCTACCGCGTCGAGTGGGCCAAGGGTCTGCAAGCGCCTGCGTACCCGGGCGTTGATGCATGGACCGTGGTCGGCGGTGAATCGCATCGCGCCACGGCGAAAGACGGCACCCTCGCCACGCTGGATCTCGCGACGGTGGCGGCGGCGCTCGGTGGCGCAACCGGACCGCCAGTGGATCTGCAGGACGGTCGGAGTCGCGAAGAGAAGTTCAGTGTTCGGCTGCGAGTGGTCGTGACCGCCGAAGGTGGCGCGACCGACGGCCTGCGGGGCGAGATGCAGAAGCAGGTGATCAGCCTGCTCACCGCCGCCCTCAGTCTGTGGGCGTTCACGGCCGCCGCCGATCCGGCCCCCGGGGATGCCGTCCGCGGCGCCGCCGTATTCAAGGCGCAATGTG
>JANYJV010000057.1 GCA_025361725.1 Acidimicrobiia bacterium
GCGAAGCTCGGCGTAGTAGCGATCCAGCTTCGCGACAGTAAGGCGCCGGAGAGGGACACGGCCGATGCGGTCTCGCACATAGAGGTCGATGAACCATCGCGTCGTCTGGACCGTAGAGGGAGAGAGATCAGGCCTCGCAAGCTCGAACCACGATTCGATCAGCTCGGAGACCGTCGCGTTCGAGGTGCCGGAGTGTTCGCCAGCACCCGCCTCGACGAGCATCCGGGCGAGGACTTCCTCCGCCTGCTTCTTGGTGCCACGCACGTTGCGAGAGACCTGGCGCCGCTTCCCCGTGATCGGATCACGTCCGGCGTCGACGAGCACCTGCCATGAAGGACCGCGCTTGCGGAGATGACCACGCATGGCCGGGGAGCGTAATCCGTTGCCAATCGGTTGCCAATGGCGCCCGATCAGGCGGTGGATCTGCAGTCCTAGGCTTCTGACCAGGACTTACGGAGTGGAGGTGATGGGACTTGAACCCACGACTTCTACGTTGCGAACGTAGCGCTCTGCCAGGCTGAGCTACACCCCCGGAGGAACGGCGAGGGTAGCAAAGACCGGTCCTGGGTCACGAGACAACTGGAGATCATTCGGCGTTCTCCGGTGGGACCGGTGACTGGCACGGGCCGGCGAGGCACACGTCGGTGACCGAGCCGTGCGGCTGCCAGAAGGCACTCTTCAGCTCGCGCACACCGGGGATATTGGGTGTGTCGTCGTGCGGGTCGTGCCCGGCACGCGGAGGAACGTTGTCCGCAGGTGACGACGGCGAACCGGTGTCCCACAGCCAGTACGACGACCCCGAGAACGGATACCGCTTGATCCGATCGAAGAACTCGCCCGGGTTGGCATCCACGATCCGACCGGGCGCGGCAATGGGAACGTGCGCGTCAGCTTCCAACGTCGCGGCCTCGACGCGCAGACTGAACTCGCTCACCTGATGGTCACCGACCGCGCCGATAAGCAACACGCGATGACGCGGCGTGTTCGGCAACGGATGCTCGGTGATGTGGTTCGCGTAGCCGTTGGTCTCGCCCCGGTCCCAGAGCAACTGCGCAACCTCGAGCCCGATGACGCGGTCGTACCGCTTCGGGTACGAAGGACGCATCACGCCGAGGTAGTCGTCGAAGTCCACGCTGCGATCCAGCAAGATCGAGTAGTTCATCCCCGCTTCCGCGAGCACCGACCTCGTGAAGTCCTGCGCCACGGCGGTGAGCGCGCCGCCGAGAATCGCACCCTGGCTGTTGCCGTCGTAGTACAGATTCCGACGGTCGATCGCGGGTTGACCGTTCACTTGGAACGCGGCGTTGGCGGAGAAGCCGTCGGGGTGCACCATCACCCGACCGAGGTACAGGAACGCCAGCAGACCCTGCTGCAACCGGTCCGAAAGCGACGGGAACTTCGAGAGGTCCTGGAGGATCCCGGCCGCATTCCCGATGTCTTCCTCGGCCATGCCGGACCAGTCCGTCGCGCAGTAGGCGATGTTGTGATCGACGGCCATGCGCTTCGTGAGACTGCCGTTGACCTCGGACCGATCCCCGAGGAGGCCGTGCCCGTACAACACGAGCCGCGCCGGACCAGGAAGCGCAGTCTTGGGCAGATTGCAGATGTACTTCGCGACGAACGTCCCGGGCTGGCGCTGGGGGACTCCCTGCGCGTCCAGCACGAGCCGGCCGCCGGGCGCACCGCCGTCGGTGAGATACAACGGCATCGAGACGGTACCTTCGATCCGGCGAGCGAAAAACTCGTTGGGACTCTCGGTGACCGTGTCCACCGTGAACTGCGGCGCGGCACTCCCGAGCGCGCCGAACGCGTCGTCTCGGATGGTGATCAACCGGCCGGTGAGGCTCTTGGTGCTGGCGACGGTGAAGTCCCACGCGAGTTGCAGGCTCCCCCGCGCCACCCCGGCGCGGTCGAGGTCCGAGAAGATCTGCTCCATCGCCGGACGGCGCGCTTCGAACTCGCGGTCCGTCGTCCGTTGGCCGTCGCGATAGGCCGCGAACGCGAGTGACGGCGCGATCTTGTGACCCCGCTCGTCACGCAGCTTGCGCATTCCGACAACGATGCGATGACCGTCGCGGAAGTTGCGCGACGGATGGAGCATCAGCAACGGCTGCGCGCCGGGATCGGCTTGCGCGTCGAGACCCGCCCAGAACGGCACACGCATTCCCGTCGTCGCGTCGAGAACGACGATGCGCGCGTCGGCGTCGAGTGACTCGGACGGATCTGCGATCGTCGGGATCCGCGACCGCCCGGCGTCGAGGCCTTTGATCTCGGCGAGCATCGTGGAGCCAGGACTCCAACCGTCGGCGCGATTCTCGTCAGTGACGTCGACGTGCACTCCGGCGACGTTCGCAGGCATCGAGTCCGAGCTGATCGCCAGGCGTCGCCCGGTGACCGAGGCGGAATCGGCCACCGTGAAATGGTCGTTCGGGAGCGGGAGGAGACACTGTCCACCGATCGGATCGCACCGAGTCTGAGTGGCGGGATCGACGCCGAGCGCCTCGAGCCCAACCGCGCGGCTGCCGTCCGCCGGACGGTGTTCGCTTCGCCGCGCCGAGGCCGCGGCCGGAACCACGCCCCCGGCGATCACGACCGCGGCCAGCGCCGCACCGATCCACCGACGGCGGGTCCTGGCGCTCATGGCAGGGACTCGATCAGGTTGGAGGTACACCAACTCGGTGCGTTGATCGGGTTGCACCGCGCCGGGGTTCCGCCGGGAACGGCCACCAAGTACGGCGTGCCGAAGATGGCGAGCGAACGGCCGGGAACGACGAAGTCACTGCTCACCCACGTGGACCCGCTCGCAAACGCGGCGTCGCGCGGGGCGGTGTTGTTCGCCCGCGCCTCCACCGTGTCCGCATCGGATCGGGTGCGCGTGATGTAGCCCTGCGCAATCAGCGACTGAATGTCGTTGAAGTCGCCCGTCGGGTCATTGCGCTTGATGAACGCAGCGTCCGCGGCACCGGGGTCCGCGTTGGTGAAGATCACGCGATCTTGCAGCGCGTCGTGGCCGGCGCGGTACCAAGTACGGAACGTCCCGCCGTTGTCCATCACGAAGATGGCTTTGCCGCGCTCGGCGTCGATTGTCGGCCAACCGTCTGCGGCGATCGCTTCGGGGAGCGTGGCGTGGCTCCCCCGCAGATCGTCAGGAGTCAGCAGACTGTCTGCTCCGAAGACCGAGCGAATGGTGGCGTCGAGCGTATCCAGGTCCGCCGGGACCCAGGGCCGGTACGGCAGGTTCGGGATAGCGAAGTCGGCGCCCTTCAGCTCGAGCTGGATGCCGATCGGTATGTGCTGGGGGTGCGCGTCCGACCAGGTCTTGATCGTCGTCAGACAGTCGACGAATGCCTTGCACGTGGTGTTCTCGTCGACACCCTCGATGTGGAGCACGGAGAAGGTGCCGGTGGGCGCGATGTTCACGTGAACATCGAGCTCGAATTGGCGGACACCTTGCGACTGCAGCTGCACGTCGAGCGGATCCTCGAAGTACCGCAGCTGCTGGATGCCGTCGAGGGGCGGTGGCGGGTACTGGTGGTAGCTGTTGTGTGATCCGAGCGCCTGCAGTTGGTTGACACGCAGCGCACCGTCGTAGGACCCGATGCCACGCCGCTTGAGGTCAACAACGCGCGACTGCGCCCAGAACGAGTGGGATCCGGGGCCGGCGGCGCCGACGTCGAAGGTGAAGCGCAACGGAAGGGTCGTACCCGTGGCGACCAGCGCGCCGTGCTTGCCGTCGAGCCGGACGGTGGTGACCGCAGCGGTGCCGACAGGCAGGTCCGCGGCGGCGACATCGACGATGCGCGCGCCCTGAGCACCGGGTGGACTGACAACGACCGAGAGATTGGGACCGAAGCCCGGCTGAGGCCGGAGCCATTGACACCCCGCACCGACGATCGCCAACACGACCACGATCGCGATTCGTTTGAGCATCACAGCACGCCCCCCAAGGTGTCCAGAAGGTCCGGATTGTAGACGCACCGCTGGGGCGAACGGACGAGGAATCAGGAAGAGGCGGTGCGGCGCAACACGAGGGCCGGGCGGACGACCGGCTGCGGGAGGAAGTGCACGGTGGCCCGACGTTCCTCGGCGCGGCGGCGGATCTGCACGAGGGCGACGATGTAGGCAGCGAACGCGAGATCGACCAGGCCGTGCACGGCCCACGCCACGACACTGGCGCTCACGGCTGCGAGCAACAACGTGGCCAGGACGCCGCCACCGAGCACCACGAGCGCGTCCCGCCGACGGCGCTGGGCCTCAGTGGACATGGGGAGTCCCTGTGGTCGGGCAATCTCGCCGAAGCCGGCGGCGCGAGCAGGCGGTCCGGGGAGCGGGTGCGTCGCGAGGGGGCGGATGCGGCGGGTGCTACTGATCCGCGCCGAGATGCCGTTGCCGGTCTTGAAGGAACCGGGCCGGGTGAAGGAACTGGAGAGCGAGCCGATCGAGTTGCGTCGGCCACCTTCAAGACGGCGTTGCACCAACGGCCACAGGAAGAACGCCGCCCACAGCACCGCCAGGATCAGGATGGTGTACGAGATCGCCAAGGCTCCCAGTCGCTTTCCGTGTCGCGGACGCTAACAAGCAGCAAACTTCAGGCGGTGGATACCGGCCGCCCCATGTCGCTTCGGGTCTGGGGACCCTAGACCGGACGACCTGGGCGAGTCGAGCCGCGTGCCGAACTTACGTTCGATCCATCCCGGTTTCTGCGTCGTTCAGAGCGCGAACTCGTCGCCATCGCGACCGGGACGGCGATACACCCCGGAGCGACCGCCGGTCTTCTCCCAGAGCGCAAGGTCGCCGACGGTCATGGCGCGATCCACCGATTTACACATGTCATAAATCGTCAGCGCCGCGATCGCACAGGCGTGGAGCGCCTCCATCTCGACACCGGTCCGATCGACGGTGTCGACCTGCGTCTCGACCTCCACATGACGTTCCTCAAGCCGGAAGTTCACGAACACCGAACCGACGAGCAGTGGGTGACACAGCGGCAACATCAGCGCGGTCTGCTTCGCCGCTTGAATCCCCGCGACTCGAGCGACGGCGAGCACGTCGCCCTTCGAGATGGCACCCTGCGCGATCTTCGACGCCGTCTCGGGCTCCATGTAGACCCGACACCGAGCGATGGCGCGCCGATGGCTCGGATCCTTGGCCGTGACGTCGACCATGCGGGCTCGACCCAGTGGATCCAGATGCGTGAACTCAGCGGCCATCAGCTGAGGTTACGAGGTCCCGGCGCCTCAGGATGTGCCGACCGCCGTTACCCTCCGATTTGGCTCATCGAGCGGTCGGGGCGGATGAAGTTCACGGCCCCGATGTTGTGGCCGGCCCACTTGGTGCCGACGGCTGCGCTGATGGCCGCTGCAAGTTCGTCGTCGGTCCCACCATCGCGCATGACGGAGCGAAGGTCGGTCTCGTCGAGCGCGAACAAGCACGTACGGAACTTGCCCTCGGCGGTGATGCGGACGCGATCGCAACTCTCACAGAAGGGTTCGGTGACGCTCGCGATGACGCCGATGTCGCCGATGCCGTCGCGGAATCGATACCGAGCGGCCGGCTCGACATGCGCAGAATCCGCGTGCGTCTCCTCGAGCGGGAACACCGCGTTGATGCGATCGATGATCTCGGCGGCCGATACCACTTGATCGCGTTGCCAGTCGCCGGGCGCGTCGAGCGGCATGAACTCGATGAAACGAACGCCCACGCCCTTTGCGCGTCCGAACGCCGCGAGGTCCACCACTTCGTCGTCGTTCACGCCGCGAATGACGACGGCGTTCACCTTCACCGGGTGCATCCCCGCGGCGAGGGCCGCGTCGATCCCGGCGAGGGTCCGGTCGAGTTCGTCGCGACGGGTGAGTGCGAGGAAAGTCTCGCGACGCAGGCTGTCGAGCGAGACGTTCACGCGGTCCAAGCCCGCGGCCTTGAGCTCAACCGCCATCTCCGGGAGCTTCACACCGTTGGTGGTCATCGCGAGATCCACACCGAGCGGTGCGAGCAACTCGAACAGGCGTGCAAGACCATGCCGAATGGTGGGCTCGCCGCCGGTGATGCGGATCCCGTCGAAACCCCATCGCTCCACGCAGACCCGTGCGATGCGCGCCAACTCTTCGTAGGTGAGGAGCTCGGACCGGTCCAGCCACTTCAGGCCGTCCTCGGGCATGCAGTACGTGCACCGGAAGTTGCAGCGGTCGGTGACCGAGAGCCGCAGGTCACGGACTCGGCGCTCGAACGGGTCCACCAAGGGACTCGGGGCGGGCATCGGGAGGGGCACCGGGCCAGGATACGCCACCACCGGCGGTGGTCTTCGGGCCGATATCCCCACCTTTGATGACCACGCTGGGTCGCATGGACCATTCCCGTTGACCGCTCAGAGTGGTTACATAGGTCACGTTCCACGCACTGCTCGGGAGGCAAGTGCGGGGGGCACTGACAAGAAAGATCAGTCACTCCTCGGGGAGGCGTTGATCCGCAGGCGTCCATTTGGTCGCATCAGCCTGCGGGGAGCCAGTGCGAAACCGGCCCCACCCAAGCGTCATCTGGGGCCGGTCTTTTCGTGCACCACGTACCCGAGGTCTCCTCTTGCGACTGCCTTCCCACCGAACTCACCGCCTCGTGGCCACCGCCATGGCCGCCGCCCTCGGCGTGCTGACCCTCTCCGGTGTCGCCGGTGCCACGGTCGCTGCCGCTCCTGCCACGGGTGGGCCGCTCACCATCCTGGTCTCGGGCAACGGAACCGCTTTTTCCACGAACATCGACGTCGCCTGCGAGTCGCCCTCCACCCAGGACACCGGCGACGTCCAGATCGGCAGCGCCGCCACGGCCGCACGCTGGTCGGTGGCCGTTGCCGCGGGCGCCACAGCACATTTCGAAATCTCTGACCTCACCGACGGCAGTGCCTGCTCGGTCACCACGTCGGGCTCGGGAGCGGCCCACTTGGACGCGGTTGACGGCGGCACACCGCTCGTCGGTTCTGACGGTCAGATTCGTGGGGTCGCGGTGACGGTGGATCGGGGGACCCCCGTCACCGCGCACCTCACCCTCGTGATCCCGGCGGCGATCAACGCTGCTGTGGCTTCGCCTCGAGCGACCACGGCGACAATGAGCGCGGCCGGTTCGGGCAGCGCGGCTTCAACACCGCCTGCGCTGCCAGGGAGTGATGGTGCAGCATCCGCCGCCGCACCCGTCGCACTTGCAGCCGCTCGGTCGACGACAACGGCGTCGTCGGCCGCGCTGCCCGATCCATCTGGTACCGGAACCACACTCGCGATTTCGTGCGTCGGCCTCTTGCTCTGTGCCGTCGTCGCCTATGCACTCGTGATCTCGAGCCGTCGCGAACCCCGAGCCAACTGACTGACTGACTTCGTCCTCTTGCTCCTGCGGAGCGGGCCGGACGTCAGGTGAGGAGCATCACGGGGACGGGGTCACCGGACTCAAGGCCGAGGCCGTCGGGGATGACGGCCAAGCCGTTGGCCGACGCCATGGCGGCCAGTGCATTGCTGGCCTGCGCGCCGCTGCGCACCGCGACGTAGTGGTCGTCGTCGTAGTGAACTCGAACCCGATCGAAATGGATGCGCCCGTCGGCCCGCCGTGGCATCGCCGCGCCGGCGCGTGCCGTCACCACCGGCCGGTTCGGATCGGTGTGGCCCATCATCGTGCGCAGCGCCGGGCGGGCGAACAGCTCGAAGCTCACGTGCGAACTCACCGGATTCCCTGGCAGTCCGAAGATCGGCGTGCCGTCGATGCGACCGAACGCAAACGGCTTCGCCGGTTTGATCGCGACCTGCCACCACTCCAACGCACCGATCTGATCGAGCACCGCCTTCACGACGTCGTAATCCCCCACGGACACACCACCACTCGTGACGAGCACATCACAACTCGCCGCCGCGGCGCGGAACATCTCGATCACCGCAGCTTCGTCGTCGCGGCCGATACCGAGGTCGATCGCGTCGGCGCCCGCTTCAGTCACGAGCGCCAACAACATCGGTCGGTTCGAGTCTCGAATCTGACCCGGCGCGAGCGGCCCGGGGCCTTCGCACAACTCGTCGCCGGTCGAGATCACCCCCACTCGCACGCGCGGGTACACCGAGACTTCGGTGTACCCCAAGGACGCCAGCACGCCGAGGTGCGCCGGAGTGAGCACATCGCCCGCATGAAAGACCTCGTCGCCAACTTCGACGTCGCCGCCGGGCGGACGCACGTTGTCACCGGTGGTGGCGGCGACTTCGATCATCACCCCATCCGTACCGTCACGGGCGGTGCGTTCGACCATGACGATCGCGTCGGCTCCTTCGGGCATGGGCGCGCCGGTCATGATCCGAATCGCTTCGCCCGGCCCCACAGGAATCGTCGGCGCGTATCCGGCCGGGAGATCACCGACCACGTGCAACCGCACCGGCGCGTCGGCCGTATCCGCGGCCCGCACCGCGTATCCGTCCATCGCCGTGTTGGCGAACGGCGGCACCGCCTCACCGGCGATCACGTCGACTGCGAGCACGAGACCGAGCGCGTCCCGGACCGACACGGTGGCCGGACGCGCCGCGGGAATGGCGTTGCGGACTCGCGCCTGCACGACCTCGAGGGATTCCACCGTCAGCTCCGATCCGACCCGCGTGCGCCGCGGGTGCAGATCAGATGATGCCGCGGCGACGCAGGGTTTCGAGCAAGAACTTTTCGAGCTCGGGTCGCAGCTCTTCGCGATCGAGCGCGAGCTCCACATTGGCCCGGAGAAAATCGACCTTCTGGCCGATGTCGAACCGACCCTCGGTGAACACCTGGCCGTACACCGTCTGGTCCTGGTTCAACAGACCGATCGCGTCGGTAAGTTGGATCTCGCCGCCGGCACCGGGTTGGGTCCGGTCGAGCGCCTCGAAGATCTCCGGCGTGAAGACGTAGCGGCCGATGACCGCAAGGGTCGACGGCGCGTCTTCCATCTTGGGCTTCTCGACGATGGACTTCACCTGAACGAGGGACTCGTCGACGTTCTCGGGTTCGACGCAGCCGTAGGCGGAGATCTCCTCGGGCTTCACGTCCTTGAGCGCGAGGACCGACCGCCCGTAGCGGTCGTGAACGTCCAGCATCGAGCGCAGCAAGGCGGAGTCGTCCACCATGATGTCGTCGCCGAGCATCACCGCGAACGGCTCGTCGCCAACGTGCTCGCGAGCGATGGACACCGCGTGCCCGAGCCCGCGCGGATCCTTCTGGCGGATGTAGTGAATGTCTCCGAGTTCGGACGACTCCTGCACCTCTTTCAGCAGATCCGTCTTGCCCTGCTGCTCCAGATAGAACTCGAGTTCGAAGTTGCGGTCGAAGTGATCCTCGATGGCGCGCTTGCCGCGGCCGGTGATGATCAAGATGTCCGTCAGGCCGGCCCGGACTGCTTCTTCCACCACGTACTGGATCGACGGCTTGTCGACGACGGGCAGCATCTCCTTCGGCTGGCTCTTGGTCGCCGGGAGAAACCGGGTACCGAGCCCGGCAGCAGGGATGACGGCTTTGCGGACACGCTGAGTCATTGCGAGCTCGACCTCACGAACATGGACGGTACAACCTGAGATGCAGTGTGTCGGCAGGCGCTTCGAGCCGGTTGACCCAAAGATTTGCGACGCCGCCGAACGTCCAGGGCTACCCCGGGCGCGGTCAGATCGAACCTGAACCCGGCCCGCCGGCCTCGCCCGGCCGATCGTCGGTTCTGAATTCCTGACCGCGCAGCAGCCGGCGCAGGTTCGGAAGGTGGCGGACCACCACCAATGCGGCAATTGCACTGGTCACACCGATTTCCCAGCCGGCGCGCCCGGTGAGGACCACGCCCACCGGGAAGAGGATCGCGACGATCAACGACCCGACGGACGCGAGCTTCAAGACCCGGGCCGCCAGGAACCAGACCACGGCCAGCACCGCGCTGACCAGCGGGTTCAGGACTGCCAACATGCCGCCGGCGGTGGCCACACCCTTGCCGCCCTTGAACCGTCGCGTCACCGGATAGGTGTGACCCAGCACTGCGAGCACGCCGAGGACGTAGCCGACGCCACGACCGGCGACGCCAAGACCAACGCCCGAGGCGATCGCGCCTTTGGCCATGTCACCGGCCATCACCATCAGTCCGGCCTTCCACCCCATGATGCGGGCCACGTTGGACGCACCCGGGTTGCCGGACCCCTCGGCGGTCACATCGTGGCCACCCGCCCGGGCCACGAGAACCGCCGTCGGGAAGGTGCCAAGCAGGTAGGCCGGCACCGAGAGGAGAGCGGCAGCGGGGAATGGTTGCACCTGCCTATATAACGCCACCAAGGCGTCGGGTAGCATGGATGGTCCCTGATCGCCCCGTTCCCCTCAACGAGGTCACCCCGTTCGATGCCCACGTACGAGTACGTCTGCTCCAAGTGCGACCAGCACCTCGAGGTGTACCAGACCTTCAGTGAAGAGCCGCTCAAACGCCACGCGGGTTGTGGCGGAAAGCTCACCAAGGTCTTGGGGGCCGTCGGGATCGTGTTGAAGGGCTCCGGTTTCTACAAGACCGACAACCCGAGTTCGTCCCGTCGGAGCAGCGAAAAATCGGACAGTTCGGCCTCGAGTTCGTCCTCGGAGTCAAAGGGTTCGGAGTCAAAGGGTTCGGATTCGAAGAGCTCGGATTCGAAAGCTTCGGACTCGAAGTCCGACTCCGGATCCAGTACGAAGTCCGACAGCGGGTCCAGCTCGAAGAAGTCCGACGGCGGATCCTCGAAGAAGGTTGCCACCAAGAAATAGGCTCGACCGTTCGCTCGGGTGACGACCCGCGCCGACGATCCCTCGTGGCCCCGGCCAACTCATTTCCCCCCGAAGTTCATTCGAGATTCCCGGGGGTTCCCATGTTCCGTCGTTCTCCACGTGCCGCGATGCTCTGGCTCGCTGCGCTCATCGTCGCGGCGCTGACCGCGTCCACCGTCATCGCGAGCGTTTCGTCGCTCCGCCACCAGGATCAAGCCTTCGGCGCGATCCATTCCGTGCTCATCGCGCGCCATGACCTCCCGATCGGAACACCGATCACCACGACTGATCTCAGCACGAAAAAGATCCGTGGGGAGTCACCGCAGTCCGACACCATTACTCGTACCCAAGACGCGGTGGGCCTGATCGTCCGAGCGCCGATGCTCGCTGGCGACCTGGTGAGCGCGCGTCACCTCGCGCCGCGCCATCGCGGTGCGATGAGCAACGTCGTCCCAAACGGTTCCCGCGCGGTCCGGCTCGTCGTCGAGCATGCGGTCCGGCCCACCGTGGGTGATGTGGTCGACGTGCTCGCCACGTTCGATCCCGCGACGCTCGCGGACGGTGGCGACCCGACGGTCGTCATCGCGCCCGGTGTCACGGTGGTGGCGGTCGACGCCACCGCGGCGAGCGGAGACTCCGTGGGGATCACGGTGTTGGTCACGCCGGCCCAGGCCAGCCGCCTCGCGTTCTCCGCGAGCACCGGCACCATCACGATCGCCCTGGCGCCGCCCGAAGCCGCGCGGGCGGCGCGCTGAACCGAGCGGCCGGCCACCGCTCGGTTACCCTCCGGCTCGTGATCGAGGCAGTGATTTTCGACTACGGCGGCGTCTTCTCCAGTCCCCTGTTCCGCGGGATTGGTGACTTCGAATCGCGGATGGGGTACCCGGCCGGTTCGGTCCTCGAGTTGCTCTTCGGCGACAAGGCCTACGTCGGCGTCGAGGGCGCGATCCACGCCGTCGAACGCGAGGTGCCCACCGAGTCCGTCACCCACGACTGGCACCGACTCGAGGTCGGCGAACTCAGGCTCGAAGAGTGGTTCGCGGGCGTGTCGGCGCGCGCCCCCGAGGTGCTCGGCCAGGACATCGACATGGGCGCCTATCTCCAGTTCATGGCGGACATGCCGGTGGGCGTCCATTGGCCCGTGGTGCACCGGGCCCGCGAACTGAAGGCCGCGGGGATGCCGATCGCGCTGCTCACCAACAACGTCGCCGAGTGGGGCAACCACTGGCGCGCGACCTTTCCCGTCGACGAGTTGTTCGAGATTGTCGTCGACTCCTCGGACGTGCGGATGCGCAAGCCGAACCCGGACATCTACCGGTTGACGTGCGAGCGCCTCGGCGTGACGCCCGAAACCAGCGTGTTCCTGGACGACAACGCCGACAACGTGGGTGCGGCACGCGCGCTCGGTATGGAAATCGTGCACGTCGGCGACAACCCGTTCGTCGCCATCGCGGAACTCGATGCGATCCTCGAGCGCCGCGGGACACGCCGCGCCTGACAACCGACCTCAGGCGCCGGCCATCGTCATCTCGGAGACGAGAAGGGTGACCCCCGCAGTCCCACCGGGAAGCCACGTGAGGTCCGAGCCGATCTCAACGATGTCCAGCAGCATGCGCGGCAACGTGGAGGCCACGGTGACCTCGCGTACCGGCTCCGCGAACTGACCGTTTCTCACCATCAACCCTTCGGCGCCGACTGAGAAGTCACCGCTCACCGGATTCGTCCCCGAGTGCAGACCGGAGACCGACTGCAGGTACAGCGCCTCGGGAACCGACGCCATCACCTCTGCCGGCGATTTGGTGCCGGGCAGGAAGTGCAAGGCACGGGCGCCGACGCCGGGCGTTGATGCGTAGCTGCGAACCGCCGAACCCGTCGTCTGCGCGCCGGCGCGGCGAGCCGTGTAGAGGTTGTGGAGGAACCGCTCGAGGCGGCCGTCGCGCACGAGCGTGTTGGCACGCGTGCGCACCCCTTCGCCGTCGAAGGGACTCGCGCCGAACGCGTCGGGGTTCGTGGGGTCGTCGACGATCGTCACGCTCCCAGCACCCACGATCTCGCCCAACCGATCCGCGAACATCGATCGGCCTCTCAGCACGGCCTCACCGTTCAGCGCCGAACCGATCAGGGACAGCACCGACGCGGTCACCATCGGGTCGAAGATCACCGGGAGCCGCTGCCCCGATGGCTGGGTCGCGCCAAGCAATCGCGTGGCGCGTTCTGCGGCCATGGTTGCGGCCCGCTCCACGTCGAGCTCGCCGAAACTGCGTCGGACGTCGAAGCCGTAGCCGGTTTGGGTGGCGTCGCGCTCGCCCGCCATGGCGGAGGTACCGACCGAACTCATCGTGCGCGCCATCGTGGCCGAGACTCCCGTCGACGCCACCATCGCCATCTCGAGCGCGGCGTCGCCGTAATCGGTGGACTCGACGCCGCGTATGCGTGCGTCCGCGGCCAGGACCGCGCGGTCCGCGGCGATCGCCAACGCGACCTTCTCGGCCGTGGGCGTCCCCAACACGTCGTCGCGCCAGAGGTCGAGGTCCGGCGCCGGCACACCCTCGACGTCACGCGGTTCTGCGAGTCCGTACCCGGCATCGGGTGCGCCGTAGGTGGCGTTGTCACGTGCGTCTGCGAGCGTCTCGGTGATCACATCCGCATCGAGCGAACCGGCCGACGCGATTCCTTGACGACCGTCGGCGATGACGCGCACACCGATCCCGGCTGCCTCCGCAACCGACAACGACTCGACCGCGCCGTTGAAGACCTTCACCTCGGTCTCGCGCGATCGGACGACGTACGCCTCGAGCTGTTCCCCCGGGCGAGCCGCATCCGCGATGGTGCGGGCGATCTCGAACAAGTCTTTGGAACTCACGCGGCGGTACCGCCAACCGTGAGCTCGGCCACTCGAAGGGTCGGCTGTCCGGCCGAGACCGGCACGCTCTGCCCGTCCTTGCCGCACATCCCCGTCCACGTCTCGAAGTCGTTGCCGACGGCATCGACCGCCCGCAGCGCGTCGGGACCGTTCCCGATCAGCTGCGCCGACCGCACCGGATAGGTGATGCGGCCTTCCTCGATCATGTAGGCCTCGGTGATCCCGAACACGAAGTCACCAGTGGCGGTGTTGACCTGGCCACCCCCGAGCGCAACGCAATAGAGACCGTACGGAGTCTGGCGAATGATCTCGTCCGGGTCCTCGGTGCCCTCGGTGATGTAGGTGTTGGTCATGCGCACCATCGGCAGATGTTGGTAGGTCTCGCGCCGCCCGTTGCCCGAGCTGGCCCGTCCATCGCGGCGAGCGCGCAACAGATCCCACATGTAATCCGTGAGGATGCCGTCGTCGATCAGCACGTTTCGCTGCGCGAGCGCACCTTCGTCGTCGATGGCGCACGCGCCCCAGTCCCGCGCCAACGTTCCGTCGTCAACGAGGGTCACACCGCGTCCCGCGACCCGTTCTCCGACCTTCCCGGCAAAGACCGACGCATCACGCGAGACAAGGTCGGCTTCCAAGCCGTGGCCACAGGCTTCGTGGAACAGCACCCCGCCGGCACCCCTGCGCAGCACCACGGGCAGCTTTGCGCTCGGAGCCGGCCGGGCTTCGAGCTTGGACACCGCACGCGCTGCGGCGATGCGAGCGATCTCCTCGGGCGGATGCTCGTCGAAGAACTCGAACCCGACCGTGCGCCCGGGTGCTTCCGATCCGGTCTGTAACCCGGTGTCGGCCGAGGCCACACAGCTGACGGCGAAGCGAGTGCGGACCTGGTCGTCGGTGGCGAGCACACCGTCGGAGTTGGCGACGAGGATCCGGCGCCGGCTGTCTGCATAGCTCGAGGTCACCTGCGTGATGGATCCGGATTCGGCGCGCGCGGCTTCATCGGCGCGGGCCATCATCTCGACCTTCTTCGCCTTCGAGACGGTTTCGGGCAACGTCTCGATCAGGTGCGGGCGGGTCGAGGTCCGTTCGACAAGTGGAGCAACCTTGGTACCGGGCCCGCCCGCCTGGGCCGCCGCCGCCGCAGCGTCGGCAGCGGCTCGCAAACCTTCCAAAGAGATATCCGACGTGTGGGCAAACCCGGTGGTCTCCCCACGCACGACGCGGATTCCGGCACCACGGCTCCGACTCGAGCGCATCTCTTCGACCTTGCCGTCGTCGTAGGTCGAAGACGTCGACGCTCGGTCCTCGACGAAGACGTCGGCGAAATCTCCGCCGCCGGCCAACGCACGTTGGAGTGTGGCCTCAACGATCGGGGTCTCGAGCAACCCGTTCACCTCCGAAGTGTGGTGTCGGTCCAGGGTTTGCGTATGGTACGCCCGTGCCGCTCGACGCCGGTCTGTCCGGAACTGTGACTCATACTGTCGTCGACGCCGATACCGCGGTCGCGCAGCGGACCGGTTCAGTTCCCGTCCTGGCAACTCCGAACGTCGTGTTGCTCGCCGAACAGGCCGCGGTGGTGGCCGTCGACGGTCATGTGCCCGCCGGTCACACCACGGTGGGCTACCGCGTGCAGTTGGACCACTTGGCGCCGGTTGGCGTCGGTGAAGTGGTCACCGCCGATGCCGTCCTCGAGACCATCGAAGGCCGCCGACTCACCTTTCGCGTGTCGGTGAAGTACCGGGACGGTCTCGTGGCGGCCGGGCGCATCACCCGAGTCGCGGTCGAAGAAGCCCGCTTCCTCGCACGGGCCGCAGGCTCCGCCTGAGGACCATCGCGAATAGGTCCACACGTCGTTGAACTACCGAACCGGTTTCCCGCTCATGTTCACTTCGTTCACGGGCCGCTCGGGCCACGGGCGAGCGGAAACCATGCGAGCGCGAGGCGCCGCTCCGCTCGCCCTCTGACTCAGGCCGCGGTCGACGCCGAGTCCGAGGCGTCCACCGATGCGAGGAAACTGCGCAACACCTCGAGCCAGGCCGGGCCGTTCTCGAACTGTGGTGAGTGACCGGCCTCGGGGATGACCACGAGCTGCGCGCCGGGAATGGTGGCCGCCATCGCCCGTGAACCGGCGAGGAATGGCTCGTCCTCGATGCCGACCATGACGAGCGTCGGGCATTCGAGGGTGGCGAGATCCGCGAGTTGGTCGGGCTGATCGCGGATCTCCACCATCATCTGGGTGTACATCGCACCGCTGAGTGCGGCCCATTTGGCGTCACCGAACTCCCGATAACCGGGACGCTCGGCGAGCGTGCGGTCGTACGCCGGAGTTCCGAGCGGCTCGAACGCGTCCATGACCCGCTTGAGTTCGTCCATTCCCTGTTCTTTGGCGATCTGAACGCCCAAGTCGATGATCTCGGAGTCGAGCGAGGCCAACGGCCCCGGCGACGTGTCCATCAACACCAGCGCGTCCAGCCGCTCCGGGGATGCCAGCGCGAACCGACGCACCACCATGCCGCCCATCGAGTGTCCGAGCAAGCGCACCCGGTCCAAGGCGAGCGCGTCGAGCACGTTGCCCAGGTCGGCGGCAAACCGATCGAGCGAATACATCGCCTCGTCTTCGGGACCGTCGCTCTGACCATGACCACGCAGGTCGAGTGTGAGCACTCGATGGTCGGCGGCGAGGTCCTCGAGTTGATCGGAAAAATCTTCTTTCGCCCCACCGAACCCGTGCACGAGCATGAGCGCCGGGCCGGACCCGAGATCGGTCACCTCGAGTTCCACACCGTCATCGGTCGAGATCCGCACGTCATCCTCCGCGTGAGTTGTGCCGTGGCGGTGCCCACCGCCGCCAAGCGAGCCCATAGGCTACGCGGCCATGCCCGATCGCAAAACCGGAGGCCCTGACGCGCCACCAGCCCGGGCCCGTTTAGGGCTTGCGATCCGCATGGTGGTCAGCGTTGCGCTCCTCGCAATCCTGATTGCCAAGATCAATCTCGACTCGGCCGTTCCTCAACACCGCAGCACCTGGACCCTGGCGTGGTTCGGTCTGGCGCTCGCCAGTGCCGGGATCGGCATCGTCCTCTCCGCGTGGCGGTGGCAACGAGTCATCGAAGCGTTCGGCGTCCATGTACGCCTCCGGGTGCTCATCACGCACTACTTCGCCGGTCAGTTCGTCGGGAACGTGCTGCCCTCCACGATCGGCGGCGACGTGCTCCGCGTCACCCGCAGTGCGAAGAACATCGGCTCCACCGAGACCGCGTTCGCCGCGGTTGCGCTCGAACGGCTCACGGGATTTCTTGCGCTCCCGTTGCTGTGTCTGGTGGGTTTCGCGCTCGAGCCGAGCCTGCTCGAATCCAGCGCCGCCTGGGTTGCGCTCCTCGTCTCCGGAATCGCGCTGGCCGCGCTCGGGGCGATCCTCTTCCTCGCCGGCCACCCCAAGGCCGCCGGGCGGTTCCAGGGACGTGACAACTGGGTCCGCTTCCTCGGCGCCGTGCACGATGGAATCACGCGGCTGCGCAGCGATCGTCGCCAGGTCATCGGCGTGCTGGCGACGGCCGTGATCTATCAGCTCTCGGTGATCGCGACCGTCGGCTTCATCGTGCTCACCCTCGATGCCGGTATTCCCTTCGGCGCCGTCGTCGCGTTCGTACCCGTGGTGGCGATGGCCCAGGTCATGCCCATCTCGCTCTCCGGTCTCGGCATCAGGGAAGGAATGCTCGTCCTCTTGCTGAACCCCTTGGGCGTGAGTTCGGGTCGCGCCGTCGGGATCGGGCTCGCGTGGTACGCCTCGATGCTGCTCGTCAGCCTGCTTGGCGCGCCGGCCTTCGCCGTCGGCCACCGCACCGCCGCCGCACCCGCCGAGTCGACCTCCACGTGAGCGACTCCACGATCACCGATCCGGGCTGCACCGGTGTATCCACTGAGGCGGTCCCGACCGCCCGCCGTCGTCGGCTCCTCGGAGCACGACCCCTCACCGGAGGCGCGGTCATCTACTGGTGGCTCGAGATCATCGCGGTCCTCACCTACTACGTCGTCTACTCGGCCGTGCGCAACGCGGATGCGGCACACCCTGAGCGGGCCCGCCAACACGCGCTCCAGCTCATCCGGTTCCAACGAGCACTCGGCATCTACCACGAGCAAGCCATCAATCACTGGGCCCTGCACATCCAGCCACTCGTCGTCGGCGCGAACTACTACTACGGCTCGCTGCACTTCGTGGTGACGATAGGCGTGGCGGTCTTCCTCTTTACCAAGTTCCCCGACGACTACCCCCGCTGGCGCAACACCCTCGCGATCGCGACAGTCATCGCGCTCATCGGGTTCCGCTTCTGGCCGCTGATGCCGCCGCGTTTGCTCCCGCACCACTTCGGTTTCACCGACACGCTCGACAAGTACCCGACGTTCTGGAGCTTCAACTCCGGCGCGATGAAGAAGATCTCGAATCAGTTCGCGGCGATGCCGAGTATCCATTGCTGTTGGGCGTTGTGGTGCGCGTGCGTCCTCGTACCCCGGGTCAAGACGAGGTGGGCCAAGGCGCTGGCCGTGCTGTATCCGGTGTCGACCGTGGCGGTGATCATCATCACCGCGAACCATTACTTCCTCGATGCCGTCGGCGGCTTCTTGCTCCTCGGCGTGGGCTATGTCGCCGCTCGGATTCTGACGCGCGCCGGTCGATCATCACCGGCCATCGCGTCATGACCGCGGTCGACTTCGATCACGTCGCGCTCGCAACCACGGACATCGGCGCGACGCTCGACGCCGCCGTCGGTGACCTCGGAGGCGTCGTCGTGCATGGCGGTGACGGCTACGGGTTCCGATGGGTGCAGACTCGACTCGGTACTGCGACTACCGGAATGACGATCGAACTGCTCGTGGTCTGGCAGCCGGAGGTCAACGACTTCCTCGCGCGTTTTGTCGATCGACATGGCAACGGCGTCCACCACATGACGTTCAAAGTCGACAACCTCGAGTCGATGCTGGAGCGCGCCCGCGCGCTCGGACTCCACCCGACGGGGGTGAGTCTCGACAATCCGCAGTGGCGCGAAGCGTTTCTCCAACCGCGCGAGGCGCACGGGACGGTCATCCAACTCGCGCAGACCGAGTCCGCCGCCGGAGACTTTGCCCAACTCGTTGATCGCGCCGCCACAACCGGCATCGCCGACGGGACCCCCGCGTGGTGGCCGGCCCCGCCCGCTCGCGCCGAGGTCCCCGCCGTGCTGCGCCGGGTCGTCATCGGCGGTCCCGCGCGGGCACGAGCACGCGACTTTTTCTCCGGCTTCCTCGACGCCGAGATCCTTCACGATGACGATGCCAGCACGGACCTGGCGTGGCCCGGCGGTCAGGTCCGGATCGTCGACGCACCGGGTGCGGGGGTTCTCCACCTCGAAGCCACGGGCCTCGCGACGCGCACCGTCTCGCTGAGCGGCACGACGATCCGGGCTGCCACCGACTGACCCGCATTCGCGGTCCGCGCCGATCAGGTCCGGCGGGTGAATCCGACGATCTCCAAGACCGCATCACGCACCGCACGATCGGCGAGCGAGAGCGGCGCATTCTTGAGCGTCGCGAGTCCGAGCTGGCGCGGCGGCAAGTCCACGATCTCGAACGTCCGCAACCCCTCCAGGTTCGGTGGCACCGCGGTTTCGGGCAGCACGGCGATCCCGGCTCCCGACGCAACGAGGTCCGCGATCAGACGAATACCTTCGACTTCTACCGGCACATCGAGTTGCACGCCGAGCTTCGCCGCCGCCAGTTCGATCTCGCGACGCAGGGGGTTCACCTCGGGAGGGAGTACGAGCCGGAGCCGCGCGAGGTCCGTCACTTTCAGCGGCCCATCGGGAAGCCCCGCATCGATCGGAGCCAACCCCACCATGGGCTCGTCGGCGAGGTGTTCGAAGACGATGCGCGAATCCGACGCCGGCGCGGTGACCACGGCGAGCGCCAGGTCTTGGTTCACGACCTCGGCGAGCAACCGCTCGGATGCACCTTCGTGGACGAGAAGGCGGATGCCCGGCGCGACCTCTCGGAGATGGGCGACCAGCTGGGGCACCAACCATCGACTCGCGGTCCCGACGACTCCAAACGTCGCGTTCCCCACCCGGAGGCCCGTGAGCGCCGCGAGTTCCTCGTGCAACAGCTCCATCTCACGTTTGATGCGCCGAGCCCGAGCCAACACGACGCGTCCGGACTCGGTCGGCGTCGCACCACTCCGCCCACGCGCCAGGAGCGTCACACCCAGCTCTGCCTCGAGTTGGCGGACCTGCTCCGAGACGTTGGACTGCACTGTCCGCAAAGAATCCGCTGCGGCAGTGAAAGTTCCGGTTTCATCGATCGCTATGAGGGTATCGATATGGCGAATCTCCAATGCAGATCCTTTCGAGGGGCCCGAAGAACTACGGCAACGCCGGTCCATCTGCCGTGACGATCGTACCTATCAATACTAACCGTTGGACAGATCATCCCTCCAGGGTGTTGCATAGTCCCTGGACACCCGGGGAGCCGGGGCCCCCCGCCGGCTCCCCAAACTTCTCATCACGACCGGCCGATCCCACCGGATTTGCCGCTTCCCCCGCAACGACTTGAGGAACGATGGCTGCAGAGAGCCTCTCCACTTTGATCTTCACCGGCCCACTGTCCTGGACAGCTGAGGCCGCTTGTGAAGGTCGCACCGAACTCTTCTTCGCCCCCGCGGGTGAGCGTCCGGAGGCCCGCGCCGTGCGCGAGGGCAAGGCTCGCGGCGTCTGCGCCGAGTGCCCGGTCAACATCTCCTGTCGTGACTGGGCCCGCGAGCACCGTGAGTACGGCTTCTGGGGCGGCGAGTCCGAAGAAGACCGGGCGGCCGCGGGTTTCCGCGTCGACATGCCGGTCGGCCGCGTGGCGCGGTACCCGAAGGGCAACGGCGTCCCGGTGGCGCCTCGCACCCCGAAGGTCGCCTGAGCACATCCACCTCCTCGCGCTCGAGCGAGTGATGGCTAGTCTGCCCGGCTCTATGGAGCCTCGCAGATGACTGATTCCCCTGACGGCATCGATCTCGACCGGCTACGACCGTTCTTTGTCGCGAACGTCGCCGGCGCGAACGACGTCGCGTTGTCGGCCACGCTGATCGCCGGCGGTCGGTCGAATCTCACGTACTCGGTGACGGACGGCGCGTCGACCTGGGTGCTTCGGCGTCCACCGCTCGGTCACGTGCTCCCGACGGCGCACGACATGGTCCGCGAGTTTCGGGTCATGAGTGCGCTGGCGCCCACCGCCGTGCCGGTGCCACGAACCCTCGCGATGTGCGAGGACCTCTCCGTGAACGACGCGCCGTTCTACGTCATGGAACTGGTCGACGGCATCATCTACCGAGACACGGCCGCCCTCGCATCGCTCAGCGCCGATGACGCCCAGCGCGCGTCCGAGGCGCTGGTCGACGTCCTCGCCGCCATCCATGCGGTGGACTACCGCGAGGCGGGACTCGCCGAGTTCGGCCGACCCGACGGCTTCCTCGAGCGGCAAGTCCGGCGTTGGGGCGAACAGTGGGAGCGTTCCAAAACTCGTGAGCTCCCCGCGGTCGATGAACTCGCGCGGCGGCTGCGGGCGGCGTTGCCCGAGAGCGGGCCAGCCACCATTGTTCACGGCGACTATCGGCTCGACAACACGATGATGGCGCTCGACGATCCGGGCCGAATCGTTGCGGTCCTCGACTGGGAGATGTCCACGCTCGGCGACCCGCTCACCGACCTCGGACTGTTCTTGCTCTATTGGGGCCAGGCGGATGCGCAGGTCATTGCCACCGGCGCGGCAATCAACACCCAAGCCGGGTTCATGACGCGGGACCAGGTCGTTGAGCGCTACGCCGACGTCAGCGGACGCGCGGTCGACCACATGGACTGGTACGAGATCCTGGCGTCGTACAAGTTGGCGATCATCGTCGAGGGGATTAACGCCCGCTATCAGATGGGCAAGACCGTCGGGCCCGGATTCGAGAGCATGGGCGCCATGGTCGCGGGTCTGATCAACAGCGCGTTGGAGAAAGCGAACCGCTCGGAGATCACCGCGCTGCGCGGGTGAAGCCGGAAGGTCTGATGCCGGACAACGAGCCTCTGGCCGAGCCACGAACGGTCATGCTCATCGCCACCGGTGGCGCCCTCGGAACGGTTGCCCGGTACGGGCTGGGCCTGGCGGTCCCGGTGCGCCCTGGCACCTTCCCGATCACGACGCTGCTCATCAACGTTGTCGGCGCCCTGCTGCTCGGCGCGCTGCTCGGAACCCTCGGCCGCACTGCTCCGAACGATCGCACCATGAGACCGTTGCTCGGCGTGGGATTCCTCGGCGGGTTCACGACGTTCTCGACCTTCGCCGTCGAGACCGTCCAACTCGTTCGTCGCCAGCACGTCGCGGTGGCTGCGGTTTACGTGATTGCATCCATCGCATTCGGGCTCGCCGCCGCGCGCGCCGGTGAGCGACTCGTGCGCGCCACCCCCAGACTGATTCGTGAGGACGAAACGTGATCGCGTTCGCCATCGCCGGTGCGGGTGCCCTCGGCGCGCCGGCGCGTTACCTGGTGGAGCGTGCCCTCTCACGCCGCTTAGGCCACGCGTTCCCGTGGGGTACGACCGCGGTCAACCTGGCCGGATCCCTTCTCCTCGGGCTGCTCGTCGGGATGGTCGAGTTCCATCATTGGCAGGATGACATCGCCCGCGTGGCCGGCGTGGGATTCGTCGGGGCCTTCACGACGTTCTCGACGTTCGCGGTCGAGACCACGCGCATCCCAACTCCCGCGAGGGTGCGCTACGTCGGCATCAGCGTCGTGGGCGGGCTCGGACTCGCCGCCGCCGGTCTGGCGCTCACCTCGATCTGATCCGTACCCTGACCGGTCATGACCACCAGCCTGTTCACGACCGCGCGCGCCCTTCGGAATGTGACCGAACCCATCGCTGCCGGGGTGTACTTCGCACCCGAGGCCCAGGCGGAATATCGCGCGCTCGGGTTGGACTACTTCGAGTCCTACTTCTGTTCGCGTAGCGCCTGTCTGGGGGCCGCGCCCTGGAGCGTCGTGTGCGCGGCGTTCGCGGCGTTCAAGCCGGCCGCGGTCGAGAGTGCGGTGACCGCCGGGTGGTCCAAGTCCACACCCGAAGCGCTGTTGCGCGCACGAGAACTCGGTGCCACCGCGCAGCTCGAACGGTTGCTCGGCGACGTTGCGAGCGAGACGGACGTGGCGCGGGCCACCGAAATCCTGTACCGAATGACCGACGGCGTCGACCTATCCGGCCGCACGTTGTACGCCGGCCTCTCGACCCTGGATCGGCCGACCACGCCGTTCGGGGCGCTGTGGCGCGCCGCCGATCTGGTGCGTGAACACCGGGGCGACGGCCACATCGCGGCGTGGATCCCCCACGTCGACTCCACCGAGATCACGGTGATCACCGAGTTGGCCTGGGGCATTCCGCCGCGCTCGTACGTGTACACGCGTGGGTGGAACGAGGAAGAGGTGGATGCCGCGTACGAACGGTTGAGCGTGCGCGGAGTGGTCGCCGACGGCGCGTTGACAGCAGCAGGGACCGAACTCCGAGATCACATCGAGCAGACCACGGACCTGGCGACGCGCGCGGTCGTCGACCGACTCGGCGACGACGCCGATGAAGTCATCGCACTGCTCGATCCGTGGGCCGACGCCATCGTCGCTGGAGGCGGATATCCGGCGAGCCCCAAGAACTTGCAGGTGAGCGGCTGAGTCCGCGTGCTGCATCGTGGAAACCGGCGGGCGACACCTACCATCCATGAATGAGTTCGTTGCGGTGGGACCATGAACCAGCCCTGCATGACCCAATTGTCGTCTGCGCGTTCAGTGGCTGGAACGACGCGGCGGATGCGGCGACTGACGCGGTCGAGTGGCTCGCAGCGCGGTACCTGGCGCAGGAGTTCGCAACCATCGACGAGCAGGTTCACATCGACTTCCAGGCCCAGCGTCCGGTCGTCACCTTGGTCGACGGTGTCACGCGCGATCTGAGTTGGCCACGCTATTCACTGCGCGCTGCGGCCACCGCGGACGGCGAGCCCGACGTCGTGATGATCACCGGTCCCGAGCCCAACTACGACTGGCGCGGATTCTGCGATGCGATCATGGAGACCGCGACCACCCTCGGGGCGCGGACGGTGGTCACCTTCGGTGCACTCCTCGCCGACGCACCGCACACCCGCGCGCCGCGACTCACCGGAAGCGCGACCGAACCCGAGACGATGGACGAGATCGGACTGACCCGCTCGCGGTACGAAGGCCCGACGGGAATCATCGGCGTCCTGCACGACACGTGTCGCCAGGCCGGGTTTCGTGCGGCTTCGTTGTGGGTCCCGGTCCCCCACTACGTCGCCGCGCCGCCGAACCCACCGGCGATCTCCGCGCTGCTCGACGGACTCAGTCGCTCTGTGAACCTCGACATCGACCGCCGCGAACTGATCGTCGCCTCAGAAGCCTGGCGGGCGCGAGTCGACGCGGCCGTGGCCGCCGACGACGACCTCGGCACCTACGTCGTCAACCTCGAAGCGAAGCAGACCGAAGAGCGGGTGGACCCGAACGAAATCCCCGACGGCGACACGCTGGCCGAGGCGTTCGAGGAGTATCTCCGAGAGCAGGGCAACTGACCCCGGTCTGACGCCTTTACGCGAGGACGTCCTCCGCCAGGGCCAACCACAGTTGCGTGGACAGGTCCAGGCTTTCCTGATCGACGCGTTCGTCGTGACCGTGGAACATCTTGGCGTAGTCCTCGAAACGGATCCGCTGGCTGAACAGTCCGAAGCCGTAGCCGACGGAACCGGCGCGCCGGAAAAACCGATTGTCGGTCCCGCCGGTCATGACCGTGGGCACGAGGGCCGAACCCTCACACAGTCGCGCCGTGACTCGGCTGAGTGAGTCCCAGAGCGGCGTGTCGACGGGAGAGGACGTCGAGGGATCGTCGTTCGACGTGATCTCCACTCGATCCGCCAGGTCCCCGATCGCGTCCATGAGCAAGGCCGTCGCGGCCTCGCCACCCTGGCCCGGCAGCGTGCGAACGTCGACCTGGAGATCGACACGATCAGGAATGATGTTGGTCTTCGTACCGCCGTGGACCACGGTCGGTGCCATGGTCGTGTGCGTGCACGAATGCGCGATGCGGCCAAGGCCGACCGGCAGGCTGTCGATCAGCTCGTCGATCCGCTCGGGATCAGTCAAGGCATCCGGGAGTCCGAGACCTTGGACGTATCGACGCCAGGTGTCGCCGATCTCCACCTCGGGCCGGTACTCCGCGATCCGGCGCACGACTTCGGCCGCGGTCACGAGGGCGTTGTCGGTCTTGTACGCCTGCGACGCATGACTCGGCGTTCCGCGCACCGTGATGTTGGACCAGAAGGTGCCCTTCTCCTCCACCATGATCGGGAGCCGGACGCCGGCTTTCGTTGGCACTTGGTAGCCACCGGATTCGGTGATCACATAGTCCGAGCGCACGGTGTCGAGTTCGTGTTCGACGAGATACTTGGCGCCCCAAGTACCCAGTGCCTCTTCGTCCGCGACCGCGAGGAACAACAGCGTCCCGCGTGGCGCGAATCCGCGTCGCGCGAGCTGTTTGAACGCGACCGCCATCGTGCTCGTGAGGTTGAGCATGTCCACCGCACCGCGACCCCAGATCATGCCGTCTTCGAGCTCGCCGCCGAAGGGGTCCCGTGACCAACCGTCGGGGTTGACCGGCACCACATCGGTGTGACCCATGAGCATCAGCGTGGGCGCGGTCGGGTCCGAGCCTTCGATCTTGGCGAGCAAGCTCCTGCGACCCGGTTGGGGTTCGTAGTACTCGAGTTCCGCGCCACTGCCTGCGAGATAGCTCGTCAGGAGGTCTGAGTTGCGAACCTCTTCCCCTGAGCTGACCTGACCGTCGTTCACACACGCGTTGCGGATCAGGTCCTGCAAAAGCGCGGTTGCTTCGTTGGTCAGGTCGTCAGCCATCGCCGCACGGTAGTGCGAACAGCCACACGCAGGGCCAAGAGCGGATCAGCGAGAGCGAAGCGGAAAGCCGACGCGCCGGCAGCCGTACCACCAGCGAAGCGTGGCCCGAGCGGCCCGGCCCGCAGGGCCAAGAGCGGATCAGCGAGAGCGAAGCGGAAAGCCGACGCGCCCGCAGCCGTACCACCAGCGAAGCGTGGCCCGAGCGGCCCGGCCC
>JANYJV010000081.1 GCA_025361725.1 Acidimicrobiia bacterium
ACATGACCGGCTCGGTGAGCTCGGAGGTGGACATCGGTGGTGCTCCTCGAAATCTGCGGTGGGTTGGTTCTACTTGCCGAGGAACCGTGCCGCGGCGAAGGCGGGACAGCGCAACGACTCGTCGGGGATGTCATCGGCGGGAAGGGGTTCGGCAACTTCGGCGACGGTGGGGCCGTGCGCGTCGGCCAGCGTCTCGAGCATCGCCCAATCGAAGCCGTAGACATCGGCCGCGTTCTGGCCGACCATCATGCGCACCTCATCCTCGGGGACGCCGGCGAACGCGAGGCGCAGGTGCTGGCGTGAGTAGGGCCAGCAGCCTTCGAGGTGGGGGAAGTCGCTGCCCCACATGATGCGCTCCACGCCGACGGCCTCGCGCATCGCGACCTCGTGGGCGCGAATGAAACTCGAACCGAGGTGGCATTGGCGCGCCCAGTACTCCGACGGTGACATCGACAACTGCTCGACCGCACCGGCACCGAACTTCGCCTCTTGCGAACCGTCGGCACCGCCCGTGCCGGAGAGGCGGCCGCGGTAGTAGTCGAGGCGAGTGAGTTCCTCGGGAATCCACGCGGTGCCCTGCTCAGTGAAGACGAACTGCAGCGTGGGGTGGCGTTCCATCACGCCCGAATAGATGAGGTGCCACAGGGTGCGGTGCGCCCACCACGTGACTTCGAGCAGGAACATCATCTGCGCCGAGTCGTACGGGCCCATGTCCGGAACCGCGCTGCCACTGTGGTGACTGATCGGCAGGCCGAGGTCCGCGCACGCATCCCAGATCGGTTCGTAGTCCGGCGCGTACAGTGGTGCGACGCCCGAGCCCGGCGGCGCGCCGGGCAGGAGGATGCCGCCGGTGAGTCCGTTCGCCTTCGCCCACTCGATCTCCCGGACCGACGCGTCCACGTCGTGGAGCATGATCTGCGCGATGCCGGCGCGCCGGCCGGGTGCTTGGCTGCAGAAGTCCGCCAGCCAGCGGTTGTGCGCTTGCAGTCCGGCCCACCGTTGAGCGAGGTCACCCTCGGTCGCGCCGGGGGGCTGATTGACGAGCGAGATCTTGGGAAAGAACGGCGGGATCGTGTTCGGGAAGATCACTTCGGCGACGACGCCGTCGGCTTCCATCTCGCGCAGCCGGCGCTCGGAACTCCAGTTGCGGTCCGCATCGGCCCCGGTGGTGTCGTCGTACGGGTTCTCGAAATCGGCGGCCCACGCGTCGAACTCGCGGTGGTACTTCGACGCGAGGAACGGCTTGTAGCCGTCGATGCTCGCGCCACCGTGACAGTCCGCAGAGACGACGACGTACTTGCTGGTGGTGGCACCCATGTGCGCTCCTTCTCGACGACGCCTTAGGAACGCCGCGGTCCGCCGCGGTCGCCGGGCCAACGGCTCCCGCTGATGACATCGGCGTACGGCCAGAACGCGTCGGGATCGAGGGGACCGGCGTTGGTGATGACTCGCGCCTTCGGTTGGTGGGTGACGAGGTGCGCGGTGCCGGGTTCGACGATCGGGAGGTACCGGGCGATCGGATCCCATGGACTGTCGAGCAATGTCAGCGTGCCGTCGACGTTCTCGATGTGCTGCTGCTCGAACGTGGTCGCCACGTCCACCACGTGCGGCGGGAAGTCGTACGCGCCGCTCGCACCGCCGATGGCGCGTGAGTATTTCGTCCACCACTCGTGTTCGGTGAAGTCGCCCGGACGCGGCGGCGTGGTCCCGGCGGTGTGCCCGCTGAACTCGACGAACGTGTAGCCCTGGTGGGTGGCCCGCGCGGTCACGGCGTCGCCGAGGCGGAAGAGCGAAATGTCGCACAGGAACTTTGGTTGCCCGTTGGTCTCGCCGCTGATGTGAACCGCGGCTTCCTGGTCGATGCCGAGGCCGAGGCTGTAGTGGCCGTCGACGCCCTTCCACGACGCCGGCACCTTCACGCTCACGCCGTACTCGGGCTCACCCAAGACGGGCACGCAGTAGAAGCCGACGGTCACGGTGGGGTCGAGCGGCTCGATCCCCGGTGGGAGCAACGGCGCGATGCTCGCCGGGTCCGTGGTGTAGGTGACGACGAGCTTGGGCCACCCTGCCACCTCGCCGGGGTTGGACTGGGGAGCTTCCGTCGTTGTCGTGTCACTCATGATTGTTCCTTCGCGTTCGGGTGGGTCCGGTCAGGCGGGGACGAAGTGGTCGACGATCGCGTGCAGCGTCACGGCGGAGAGGGCATCGAGGTCTGACGCCGTGCGCAGGGCGTTGCGGGTCGCGGGCGTGATGGCGGCGTTGGTGGCGGCCCACAGCGCGTCCGGGCGGTAGTCCGGCGGCGACGCGGAGACGTCGCGCAGTGCGATCACGAGCGCGCCGACGATGGTGGTGAGGATGGCGCGGCTGGCTTCCGCGGCGTCCGATCCGACGAGACCGGCGGCTTCGAGTTCCATGACCAGCGCGGCTTCGAGGTGGTGGGTGAGCAGGGAGGACATGCCGGCCTGGTGTGCGAGCGACGTGATGGAGCGGTGCTCGATGGAGCTGGTCCAGATGTGGCGCGCGGCGCGGTACACGCGTTCGCGAGCGGTCTTGCCCGTGACCTTCGTCTCGGCGAGCCGGGTCGATTGCAGCCGGACGACTTCTGACACCAGCTCGTCCCGATTCGCGATGTGCCAATAGATGGTGGGGGTGCCGACGCCGAGCTCGGTGGCGAGGCGGCGCATGGTGAGCGCGGCCGGACCGGCTCGTTCCACGAGGACGAGGGCGGCGGCCACGATGTCTTCTCGTTCGAGACCGGTGCGGCGGCCGGCGCGGTCGGCGGCGTCCGGGGCGGGGAGCGCTGCGGTCTTCGCCATGGCGGTTGCACTTCCCTCTCGTCTCTGTAACAGTGTCATAGGACTCTAGGACACTGTCACAGAAGTGGCAAGCACCGACACGTTGAACCGAAGCGGTAAGGGGAATGCGATGGGAAATCCAGTGGAGGGCATCGACCAGAGCAACGCCCCGTACGTGATCGTGTCCTCGGACACGCACGCGGGCCTGTACGTGGAGGACTACCGCCCGTACCTCGAGCGTTCGGTACACGCCGAGTTCGACGAGTGGCTCGCGACGCGCCACGAGCACCGCGCCATGGTCGAGGAGCTGAACGGCGAATACGTCGCGCAGTGGGAGCACGACAACGAGGTCGGTCTGAAGGGCGCGTACGATTCCACGATCCGGGACAAGACCCTGGACACCGATGGTGTCGCGGGCGAAGTGATCTTCGCCGACGGTGACGCGGTGACCGGGATGGAGTCTCCGCCGTTCGGCGCCGGGCTGCACGCCGGCCAGATCACCGATCCTCGCCTCGCCTGGGCCGGGGCGCGGGCGCACAACCGGTGGCTCGAGGAGTTCTGCGCGACCAACCCGCCCCGCCGCGCGGGCGTCGCGCTCGTCCCGATCACGCACGGCGTCGACGAGGCCGTGAAAGAAGTGGAGACGCTCGCCGGGAAGCCGGGGATCAAAGGCATCATGATCCCGACGATGTGGCACGACGCACCGTCGTACGGGCATCCGTCCTACGACCCGGTGTGGGCGGCATGTGCGGAGGCCGGACTTGTGGTGCACACGCACTCGGGTGAGGCGGACACCGAGTCCTACAACGAAAACATGGCGCAGTACATGCTCGAGGTTGCGTTCTGGACGCACCGCACGCTCTGGCAACTGCTCCTCGCGGGGAAGTTCGACCAGTTCCCGAACCTGAAGTACGCGCCCGTCGAGTGTGGTTCGTGGTGGGTCGGCGACCTCCTGTTCAAGACCGACGTGATGTTCGGCGGTCAGAACTGGAAGGTCAAGAAGATGTCTTCCCAGACCAAGGGTCTGATCCAACGACTGCCGTCCGAGTACGTGGGGACGAACGTGTTCATCGGCGCGTCCGCCATGAGCAAGCCGGAGTTGCGGCGCCGGTACGCGAACGGGCTCGACGCGTTGATGTGGGGGACCGACTATCCCCACCCCGAAGGCACCTGGCCGAACACCGCGGCGCGGCTCTCGACGGATTTCCAGGCGATCCCGGTGGAGGAGACCAGGCTGCTCCTCGGGCTGAATGCGATTCGGTGTTACGACCTCGACGCGGACGCGCTCGGCGCGATCGCCGCCGACATCGGCCCGACGCCCGAGCAACTCAACCAGGACCTCTCGCTCCGCACGCCGCCCAACGCGATCCGCGAAGCCCGCTTCTGGTTCGACGACTACGGCATCGAGTGGAAGGCCTAAGGGTGGATACTCCACTCGAGATCAGAGGCATGGTGGCGGTCGTGACCGGGGGGGCGGGTGGGATTGGGCGCGGCATCGTCGGGGCGTTGCTGCGCTCCGGTTCGACGGTGGTGATCGCCGACGTCGAACCGTCGGCGATCGACGCCGCAGTCGCGGAACTGTCCTCTCTCGGTTCGGTCTCCGGTCACCGCACCGACGTGAGCGACGAGCGATCCGTCGCCGAACTCGCCGACGCGGTCTACGCCAGGCACGGCCGCTGCAACCTCCTCTACAACAACGCGGGCGTCACCTCGGGCGGCGGCGGCAAGCCGTGGCAACAGGAACCGAACGACTGGCGATGGTGCTTCGGCGTCAACGTGTTCGGCATGGCGTTCTGCGTCTCGGAGTTCGTGCCGCGCATGATCGAAGGTGGCGAGCCCGGGCAGGTGATCAACACGTCGTCCGGCGACGGCGGGTTCGCACCGGTGCCGATCGCATCGGTATATGCGGCGTCGAAGGCGGCGGTCAGTTGCTTCACCGAAGCGCTGCATCACAACCTCGTGTCCGAGAACACGGCGTTACGCGCGTCGGTGTTCTATCCGTCGGGTGGGCTGTTGCGCACCGGTCTCTTCACCGCGAGCCGCAACCGACCGGAGAACTTGCAACGCCAGGGTGAGGGCACCGGACGCACCGGGATGACCTTCGACCAGATGAAGGACATGCTGGCCAAGGCGGGTCGTGACGTCACCGAAGCCGATCTCGACGACCTCGGCGATTTCGTGGTGAGTGAGACCGCAGCTCGTCGCTACATCATCGGTCGGAACCTCGACGACACCGTCGACCTACTGCACCGCCGCGCCGATGCCATCGGCGCGCGAGATGTGCCGCCCCACCACGGCATGCCGACCTAAGTCGCGTCACCCCACCGTCTGGCGTCACCAGCGCTGGGTGGGTCGGCCTGTACGACGCCAGAGTGTGGGGTGTTGGGTGGAAGGCGCCGGGTCAGCGGTCGCGGAAGCCTTTGCCGGCGAGGATCTTCGGGGTGCATTTCTCGACCCGTGACTGGCGGGTTGCGGCCTGCTTCGCGTCGCCGATGTGGAGGTTGTACTCCCGGCGGCGACCGGGGGTGAGTGCGTCGAACGCGGCCTTGAACTTCTTGTCTGCGTCCAGGCGTCTCTGGAGTTCGTCGACGAACACGACGTCGGGTGCCGGCCCGACTTCCAGGCCCGCATCCTCGACGTCGATCGCCTCGGCGATGTAGGCCTTCACAGTCTTGGTGAGCCGCTTCACGTCGGCGACGGACCGGAAGCACATGCGCAGCGCGGAACGCGAGTTCGGACCCTGCTCTTCGAGCACGCCGGCAGGATCGTTCATCAGCGCGCCCTTGAAGAACATCAGCGCGAGGAACTCCTCCATCTCCTGCATGATGACGATGTTCGTGCCGTCGTGGCTGTAGCAGGGCTTGCCCCACTTGATCTCTTCGGTGAGCCCGCACCTCAGCAGCAGCGGCCGCAGGGCCGCCATCTCGACCGGCCACTTCTCGGAGCGTTCGATGTAGGCGTCGACTTTGAGATTCATCGGGTCACGGTGTAGTCCGCTGTGGGTGACCGGTGCCAGCGCGTGTCCGCGGCGGCCGGGGTCCGGACACGCCGTTTCCCGACTCCCTATTTTCCGGAGCCGGTGCCGCCGTCACTGTTGGTCTTGAAGTCTGGCTTCGACGGGCAGTCAGCTGAGCCGGAGCCCTGCAGTGAGCCCGAGTCGGAGCCCGTCTTTCCCGAGGCGTCCGCGCCCGTACCGCTGCCGCCAGTACCGGTGCCGCCGTTTCCGCTGCCGCTGGATGCCGCACCGCCCCCGGAGGCGCCTTGCGCACCAGACTGGGCCGCCGAGCTCGACTGCTTCTTGCACGACGCGCCGGATGGGCCGCTCTTGGCCGGAGCACTGCTACTTGACCCACACGACAACAGCGCAAGGGTGAGCCCGCCAACCATGAGCGTGCGGGAAAACGAAATTCTCGGTGTGATCGTCATGAGGACTGGTCGAGTGCCGATCAAATGGGGTTGGGGCTATCAGGGGTTGCCGCCGGCGCATCCGACTCGACGTCGTCTTCGAGGTGATCCGGATCGTCGACGATCTCGTTGGCGTTGAATCCGCTCAGCACATCGCTCAAGGGGTTTTCGGGTTCGGACTTCGGATCCATGGCGTCGTCTCCTCGACCGGTGATCGGGAATTTCTCAGTGGATCACCATCTACCCACTCTGAGGTCCTCCCGAAACCGAGCAGCGCCAATCACTCCGCAACGCCACACCTAACGTTCCGAGAAACACCCCGGCCGAGAGCGTGTCGTCGGCGGGTCGAGCAACCCTGAAGCGTAAGGTCGCCGGATGGCCGAGACCTCCGTCACCACCCGATCCGCGCCCGGCGCGACGTCGGGAATCGAAACGATCGCGACGGATCGGTGGGCCGGGCGCGCCATCGGCGCGCTGCGGATACTCATGGGGTTGCTCTGGCTCCAGAACGCCGGTTGGAAGCATCCTCCCTTCACCACCAATTCCGGCGTCGGGCGGTACGTACAACTCGGCATCGACAATCCGGTCTTCAGTCCGTTTTCGTGGTTCTCGAAGCACGTGATCATCCCGAACCTGACGGCGTTCGGTTGGGGAGTGGCCATCGTCGAAGTCTCGCTTGCCGTGTTCTTGATTTTGGGGCTGGCCACGCGTTTCTGGGCGGCGGTCGGTGTAATCCAAGCCGTGGCGATCACGCTGAGCGCACTGCACGCACCGCACGAGTGGGGTTGGTCGTACTGGATGCTGATCGGCATCCACGTGGTGTTACTCGCGACGGCGGCCGGCCGAACCTATGGCCTCGACGGCGTACTCAGACCGGTCTGGAGAGAACGTCCCGGTCGCGTGGCGCAACTGCTCATGAGGGCCTCATGATGATCGACCGAGTGCGGCGCGCGCAGTTGATCGTTGCGGTCCTCGCGATCGTCGTCGGCATCAGCGTGATGATCGATGCCAACTTCTCCTTCAGCGGTGCCGGTGGCCGCTTGTTCCTGATCGGGGACAGCTATCCCATCGGCTCGCTGATAAGCATGAACGCAACCGGCGGCGCCTTCCTTGTAGCGGCCGGCGTGCTCGGTGCCGTCAGCGCGCGCGCCGGTGTGGCCGCGGCCGCATGGCTCGGCGCGGCGCTCTGTGTCGTCGGCGCGGTTGCCGTCTTCGTCGGCCTCGGTGACAAAGAAACACTCGTGGGCCAGGGCAACGCTTCGAACGCAGCGGTCCTTCTGGCCGTTGCGGTCGGGCTGGGCGCACTGCAATGGGGCGCCGGCGCGGCGCGTGCGGACACGACCGCCGTATGAACTCGATGCGCGTCGTCGACGCGGCCGCACCCGCAACCAGTCCGCTGGTTGCGCTCATGACCCCGGCGACGGCGCCGCTGCTGACTCGGGGTGCCTTCGCGGATGGCCAGCCGGACCCGATCACGGCCGTGCTCGCACAAGTGCCGGAGTTGTTCGATGTGGCGCTGCCGTTCATCGGTGCGACGCTCGGACCGTCATTTGTCCCGTTGCGGGCCAAGGAGATCGTCATCCTCCGGACGTCGGCGCTGCTCGAATGCGAATACTGCGTTGGCGCGCACACGGTCGTCGCGACCGATGCCGGCCTCGGCCACGACGAGGTGCGCGCGTTGCGCGCCGAGCTGGATTGGGTCGCGGTCTTCACCGACAACGCCGAGCGCGCGCTCATCGGGTGGATCGACGCGATCGCCCTCGGGCGCGGCCGCGTCGACGAGTCGATCGCCACCGCGATGACCGATCATTGGGACGATCCCGCCGTCGTGGAGATCACCGTGCTCATCGGAACGACGATGATGTTGAACCGGCTCTGCACCGGGCTCGGACTGCCGCCCGGCGCTGACACCCTCGAGCGCCTCTCGACCGACGGGTTCAGCGCGTGAGCGCCATTGCCGAGGCGATCGACGCCGGAACCCTGCCGGGTCGGGTATGGATGTACGCGGATTATCACTGCAACCTCGCGTGCACGTACTGCTTGACCGAGTCCGCGCCCGGAGTTTCGAAGCGCCTGCTCGATCCGGACGAGATGATCCGGATCGCCCGTGAGGCAGCGGAGCTGGGCTACCGGGACATCGGAATCACCGGCGGTGAGCCGTTCCTCCTCCGCCATCTCCCGGAAACCCTCGCCGCGGTCAGCGAGTATCTGCCCACCCTCGTCCTCACCAACGGCACCCTGTTCAACGAGACCCGGCTCGCCGAGTTGGCGCCGCTTGCGCGGCTGCCCGTCGCGCTCCAGATCTCACTCGATTCACCCGATCCGGATGTCAACGACGAGATGCGCGGGCCGGACAACTTCGCGACGGTCATCGACGCGATTCCGCGCTTGCGGGATCTCGGTATCACCGTTCGGATCGCCACCACCGGTGAGCCGGACCGGCTCGACGAGGACGATCACGCGCGGCTCTGCGCACTCCATCGAGAACTCGGGGTGCCGGACGAAGACCACATCGTTCGTCCGATCGTTCGCCGCGGACGTGCCGCCGACGTCGGACTCGGTCAAGATTTCGCGCCCGAACAGATTCCGGCGGAGTTGTGCATCAGCGTCGACGGCGCGTTCTGGAGTCCGTTCGGTCCAACGGTGCGCGGTGGCGAACTCGATACGGATCTGCTGATCTCGCGGACCACCGCGCCGCTGAGCCGCCCCGCGAATCTGCTTTTGCGGCTGATCCAGGGGCGACTGCCCGGCGACGCCGCCGCGATCGGCATTCGCTGAGCGTGACGCTGCGCAACCCGGTCGGGTTGCATCATCTTCGCCAGTAGTCCTGCTCCGTTTCCGATGCGGCCTCAGTTGTGGGCTCGCACACCCTCACGTCGTACGCGTTCCACCGATTCGAGTGCGCGCTCCGGTCGGCTGCGGTATTAGGTGTGATCGGCGCCGCTGGACTCGGATACCAGTTGAAGCTCTCGTTCCAGAGCTTTGCGTTACGACGACATCTGGACCTTGTTGTTCGCCCTGATCATCCTGTGCGGACTCGGCGAGTTGCTGTCCAATCGAGTCCGACACACGACGATGAAGGCTCGCACGCCGTCGCGGCCGCGGGCCGACGACGGTCACGTCGAGAGGCGTCACCGGACCTGACCGGTGATCGTTGGATTGGTGGCCGGGTGTGCCATCGGCATTCCCTGGGCCTGGTGGCGCCTCGGCGTCGATATCTCAACGCTTTGGGCGAGCCGCGCTATCGATGCGGCGACGCGGCTCGCGTCCGAGCTGATCCCGCCCTCCGCTGACGGAGGTCTCGGACACGTCTTCGACATCACGATTGAGACGCTGGCGATGTCGGTGATCGCGTTGACGATCGCGGCGACCCTGGCGGGTGGCGCAGCGTTCGTCGGCGCGCGCCGCCGAGGCGGTCCGCTCGTGGTGGTGGCGACCGCCATGCGCATGTTCCTGCTGGTCACGCGCGCGATCCCGCCGCCGATCTGGGCGTTTGTGCTGCTGTTCCTCTTCCTGCCCGGCGAGGTGCCAGGCGCGCTCGCGTTGGCGATCTACACGTTCGGCGTGCTCGGGCGACTCATGGGTGAAGTGGTGGAGCACGTCGATCCCGGTCCCGGCGATCGTCTGTGCGCGATGGGCGCGTCGCCGGCGCAGGAGTTCCTCTACGAACGAGTTCCGCGTGTCGCCCCGTCGTTCGTCGCGCTCGCACTGTTGACGTTCGTCGCCGAGCTCGTGACGGCGGCTGTGTCGAGCCTGGTCGTGAACGCCGTCGCCGCGTTCGTGTAGACACGGAGTCATGACGCACGAGCGTGAGATCACCGAGCGGGTCGACCTCTGCACGCCGGAGGGGGACACGCTCAATCCCGCGGCTCGTGGGTGGTCCCGTGTTCCGTTGCACCGAGCGAACCTCGAAGGCCATTTCGGTCAGAACAAGCGGTGGGACTACTGGGCGATCCTCGCGGGTGACGTTGTGGTGTCGTGCGTGTATTCGGACATCGACCACATCGGTCTGGCGGATGTGTTCTGGGTCGACCTCACCTCGGGTGAGTCCGGCGGCCGCAGCATCATCACGGACCCGGGGCTGATCTCGTTGCCCGATCGTCCGGGCACCGTGCCGTTGCGGGTGGACCACGACGGTCTCCGGCTCACGCTCGTCGACAACGAGACCGGTACTCATCTCGCGGGCGAGTGGACCGAGGCCGACGGCCGGGCCGGCACGTTCGACATCACGGTCGCACTGCCGCCGGACCACGAGTCACTGAACGTGGTGATCCCGTGGAATGAGAGCGTCTTCAACTTCACGTCGAAGCACCAGGCGCGTCCGGCGACGGGAACGTTGCACGTCGGCGATCGCACCTGGACCATCGGTGGTGATGCCGGCGACGCATGGGGTGTCCTCGACGTCGGCCGTGGTCGTTGGCCCCACGAGATCGCGTGGAACTGGGGTGGCGGCGCCGGCCGGAGTGGCAAGCACGTGATCGGTCTTCAGATCGGGGGGAAGTGGACTGCCGGCACCGGCTTCACCGAAAACGGGCTCATCGTCGACGGGCGGCTCACGAAGCTCGGTCAGGAACTGGTGTGGTACTACGACTGGGACGCGCCGGTGCAGCCGTGGCGCGTCGACGATCCCGGCGGTCAACTCCACGCGGTCCTGACGCCTCGGTACGACAAGGTCACCGATGTGGGCGACGACCAACTCGGGAGTCAGGTGCACCAGGTGTTCGGCACGTGGTCCGGCTCGTTGACGACCGACGAGGGGATGCACCTCAAGTTCTCCGACCTTCAGGGCTTCGCGGAGGAAGCACGGCAACGCTGGTGACGACTCCGTCCGAGCGGGCCGAATCGCAGGCGACGTCGATCCAGACGATTGAGCGAGAGATCGCACTCGTGCGGTCGCTCGCGGGGCTTCGCGACGAAGATCTCATCGAGGTGGAGGACGAGGGCTGGGACAGCCGGGTCTACGTGGTCAGTCGCGGCGCGATCGTGTTCAAGTTCCCGCGGACGTCCGAGGCACGCGCCGCGTATGACGATGAGATCGCGATTCTGCGCGTGCTGAATGGAGGCGATGGTCGGGTGGTCGTGCCGACGCTCGAGTGGGTCGGACCCGACCAGTCCTACGTCGGGTACCGGGGGATCGTCGGCCGGCAGCTCGGTCGGTTGGGCGCGCAGCTCTCGGCGAGCGATGCGCACCGGATCGGGCGTGACCTCGGGGCGTTCCTCACGACGCTGCACGCCACCGACACCGAGGGCTTCGTTGTGGTCTCGGTGGAGGACGAGATCAGACAGTTCGCCAGCACGTTCGACGCGAGTCGTGACGCCATCGAGTCAGAGTTCCCGCGCTCGGAGTGGAATCGGCTCGTCGAGTTCTTCTCGACCCGGCTTCCGGAGACGATGCGCGCCTCGGGTTCGGAGCCGCGCGTCTGTCACGGTGATCTCGGCCCGTACAACCTGATCCTCGGGGACGACGGTCGCATCGGCGTCATCGACTTCGGCGACGTCGGCATTTTCGATTCGGCCAAGGACTTCATCGGGCTTGATGCCGCGATGTTCGACGCCGTGCTCGACGCGTACGGCGGGTCCGACGTGCTCCGGGCCAAGGTCGAGATCCGCCGTCTGGCGCTCCCGGCCCTCGACCTGCCGTTCTACCTCGGCAAGGGTGATGCCGTCGGTGTGGCGGGGTGCATCGAACGACTCCGGAGCTCTTTGCTGTGACGTCCGATCCGTTCTCGCGTCCGCCGACGCTGGACGTCGTCTTGGTGGCACCGCAGATCGCCGGCAACACCGGGAACATCATCCGGCTGTGTGCGAACGTCGGCGCGCGCCTCAATCTCGTCCGCCCGCTCGGGTTCGGTTTCGAGGACGCGCCGTTGCGGCGCGCCGGGCTCGACTATCACGACCTCGCAGACGTTCGCATCTGGGAGACGTGGGCCGAATGCCGGGCCGGGCTTGGCGCAGGTGGGCGGTGGTTCGCGACGACGACTCGGGATCCCGAGCGACGCTACGACGACGTCGCCTATCGAGATGGCGACGTCGTCGTCTTCGGCTGTGAGGCAACCGGATTGGCGGACGACGTGCTCGCAGAGTTCCCCCGCGACCGTCGGCTTCACATCCCGATGCGGCCGTCGAACCGCAGCTTGAATCTTTCGAACGCGGTCAGCGTGGTGGCCTACGAAGCGTGGCGCCAGCGTGGGTTCGACGGTTCGGCTACGCCGTGAGCGTGGCCAGGTAGTCGGCGAAGCGGTCAAGGCTGCTCTGGAATCCGGCCTGGGCTTCGGGCGAGCGGTACATCTCGGGGACGTTGGTCTGGTGGATGAACACCTCGGTGCGGCCGTCGCCGAGATCGGTGAACGTGCTCGAGTTCATCATCCCGCCTTCGACGCCCGGCTCGGTCCACACGATGCGCTCGGGTTCTATGATCTCGACGAAGACGCCGCGGCTCGGGTACTCGTCGCCGGTCTCGTCGTTCACCATGACGGTTTCGAATACGCCGCCCGGACGCGCGTCGATCGTGATCTTGTCGACGGGCGTGCTGACGCCGACTGGTCCCCAGAAGTGGGTGAGATGTTCGGGCTCGAGCATGCACCGGAACACGAGTTCGCGCGGTGCGTCGAACACGCGGGTGATCCTGACTTCGCCGAGGTTGGTGCTGGTCTCGCTCATGGCTGCTTCGCTTTCTTGGTTGGTGGTTTCTTGATGGCTGGTGGGTGCGGCTTCCCTGATTGCAGATGTTCGAGATGTTTCGAGAGTTGGTCGAAGCGATCGGTCCACGTGGCGCGGTGCTCGTCGATCCAGGCGACTGCGCCGTCGAGGGGAGCGGGCTCCAACCGACACGGCCGATACTGCGCGTACTGGCCACGGCTGATGAGGCCCGCGTGCTCGAGCACCTTGAGGTGCTTCGAGATCGCTTGGACGCTCATCGCGAACGGTGCTGCGAGTTCGTTCACCGTGGCCTCGCCGTCTGCCAGCCGAGCCAGGATCGCTCGACGGGTCGGGTCGGCCAAGGCCCCGAAGGTGACGCTGAGTGGATCGTCGCTCATCTGTATTCAATCAAATAGTTGGTCAACCGATCGGTTGAGTATGAGACATCGGCGACGACCTGTCAACCCCTTGTTTTCAGAAGGCGGAGTTGGTGCCGGGGACGCCGGCGCCGAATAGCGCGGCGAAGGTCTGGTCTTCGCGTTGGCGCGCCGCGTTCACGAGGTCCTGGCGCGCGTCGACGATGAGTTGCTTGGTGGCGACGATCGAGCCGAGGGGACCGGCGGTCACGATCTCGCGTGCGATGGCGACGGTGCGCGCCACGACCTCTGCGTCGGGCACGACCTCGAGCGCGAGACCACACGCCACGGCATCGGCGGCGCTCAACCAACGGCCGGACAACAACGTGAGCGACGCGCGCTGCCAACCCATCAGTGCCGCGAAGGTGGCCGACGAACCGGCCTCGGGTGCCACGCCGAGCGGCACGAACGGACCGCGCAGACGCGCGGACTCCGCGATGAGCGCGACGTCGCAATAGGGGAGCAGCGTCATCCCGATTCCGACGCCCACTCCGTTGACCGCGGCGAGCAACGGCTTCGGAAACGTCGCGATCGCAGTCATGAAGCCGGCGAACGCTTGGCCCTGGTCTGCGCCGGCTTCTCCGGCTGCGGCGCCCATCAGCTCGCCGAGATCGTTGCCGGCGCAGAAGCCGCGGCCGTTGCCGGTGAGCACGACGGCGCCGACGTCGTCGTTGCCGGCGGCCTCGGCCAGGTTCTCGGCGCAGGCGCGATAGAGCGCGCTCGTCATCGCGTTGAGCTTCTCCGGCCGATTGAGAGTGAGGAGGCGAACGCCGTGGTCGTCATGTGATTGGAGCATGGCCGGATCCTTGCACGGCGGCCCATCGTGGCCGGGCCGCTCAGGTCTCGCGGTGACGGGGGACGGAGTGGTCCCAGTCGGCAAGCAGGGTGCGAATCGCGGTGAGGAGGAGCAGCGGCTCGTCGAGCATGGCGTGGTGGCCGGCTTCAGGAATCTCGATGATCGGGGTCACGCGACCGAGCCGTTCGTACATCGAGGCGCCGATGTCATCAGTCACCAGTCCGTACTCGGACTTGAGTAGTGCCAACCGACACGTGACGTCGTCGAGGTAGGGAAGTGCGATCGCCCGCATCCCCACACCGAACTGTTCGAAGATGCGCCGGTCGAACTTCCATTGGAAGCCACCGTCGGCCGGGCGGAGCGAATGCCGGCCGACGTGATCCATCACGTAGTCGAGGTAGTGGTCTTGCGCGGGAACGGTTCGGAAGCGGGCGACGGCTTCGTCGATGCTCGTGTAGGTACGGGGACGACCGAACGCTTCGCGCAGGTGGTACGCGCCGATCTCGGGATCGGGTTCGGTGACCGGTGAGTCGCACACGATGACGCCGGAGATGGCGTCGGCGTGACGCGCCGCGGTGGCGATGGTGACGAAGCCGCCCATGCTGTGACCGACGATGACGGGTGGTCCGCTGATCCCGCCCGCGTGGGCGGCGGCGATGACCTCGTCGGTCCACTGTTCGAGGGAGTACTCGTCCCGGTGGGTGCTGTCGCCGTGACCGGAAAGGTCCACCGCAACCACTCGGAACTCTTCGGCGAACGTCGCAGCCACGTGCGTCCACCAGTGCGCATGCGCGCCACCGCCGTGGACGAACACCAGGCCCCGACGGTCCGGCTCACCCCAGGCGAGTGCATGAATCGGTCCGTCGACGTCGACGATGACATCCTCGGACGGGACGGTCAGTGCTCGACGGAACCAGTCCGGCGCGTTCGGCAGGGGCAGGTATTTGGTGTCGGTCACGGTGTTCGGCTCCGGTTGGGACGAAGCATCGATCGTAGGACCCGACCTGTCACTCGCCTCGGGTCAGCGGTGAGCGTCAAATCTCGACGCAGGATGCACCGTCCGGGAGTCGTCCCGGTCACGCCGCCCATGAAGATCGGCGCGGAACAGTCGCTCGAGCCGGACGGCCAGAAATGATGGTCGCACACTGCGGGTACGGTGCCGCGGTGATCGAATCGGTGCGGGGAGTGCAATACGGACGGCCGGCCACCGACGCGCTCGCAACCGCGATCGCAGTGGCGCAGGACGGCGATCCGCTGGCTCCGGTGACGGTCATCGTCCCGTCGAACGGAGCCGGATTGGCCGCTCGACGGGTTCTGAGTACCACCCGTGGACTGGCGAACGTCGGATTCCTTACCGCCTACGCGCTGGCCGAAAAACTCGGTGGACCCCGGGCCGCGGCTGCGGGAGGAGCACGCCTCACCCAGCCGATGTTGGTGGCGGCGATTCGTCAAGAGTTGCGGTCTGACGCCGGGCCGTTTGCCTCGGTGGCAACCCACGTGGGCACCGAGCGGGCTCTTGCGCGCCGGTACGGCGAACTGTCTCGAGCGCGTCCGGAGACGCTCGAACGATTGCGACGGGCGGGTTCACCGCGGGCGCGTGCGCTCGTCGAAGTCGTCGATCGGGTGCGCATCAGGCTGGAGCCCTTCCCGGACGAAGGTGCTCTGGCACGTGAGGCGGTCGCGGCGGTCGCGGCCGGCGACCCCCCGATTGCCGCGCTCGGCACGGTGATCGTGCACCTCGTCCAGCCGCTGGTTCCGTCGCTCCGCGATCTGATCGGCGCAGTGACGCAGTCACGACCGACGGTGGTGATTGCCGGCCTCACTGGCGATGACGCCGCCGACGCGGATGTGCGCGGAGAATGTGAACGACTCGGCATCGATCTCATGCAGGTGTTCGATCACCGCGCCGACCGAAGACGCGTCCCACCGACGGGCACCGAGATCATCACCGCCTCAGATGTCGACGAAGAGGTTCGCGCCGTTCTTCGTCGTCTCCTGCAAGTCGCCGAGTCCGGGGTGCGGTTCGATCGGATGGCCATCCTGTCGCCGGCGGTCGAGCCGTTCGGGCGCATCGTCGATGCACAACTGAGCGCCGCCGGCATCGCCCACAACGGTCCGGCCGTCCGGCTGCTTGCCGACACCATGGCCGGACGAATGCTCGATCGCGTGCTCCGACTCGTCGGCGCGGACTTCGCTCGCCACGAGGTGGTGGCGTTGTTTGCGAGCACTCCGATACGGACCCCGGACGGTGCGGCGATCCCCATTGATCGATGGGACCTGATCTCTCGTCGCGCCGGAGTGGTCGATGGTGATGGGTGGGCTGAGCGGCTCGAGATCTACGCGTCGGATCTCATGGTGCGAGCTGACGATCGCGCCGAGGCCGGGATCGGCGGAGACGAGCAACTGCGAAGCAACGCACGCGCCGCGCGTTCGCTCGCTGCATTCGTCGCCGATCTGCGCACGCGGCTGGCGCGCCTCGAACATGCCACCGGTTGGTCCGGCCGCGCCGTCGAGGCCCGCTCGGTGATCGCCGAGTTACTCGACGTCTCCACCGGGTCCCAGGGCTGGCCTGACGCCGAACGCGATGCCCTCGACGCCGTGGATCATCTGCTCGAGCGGTGCCGCCGCCTGGACGTGCTCGAGCCGGAGCCGAGCTTCGCGACGTTCGCGAACACGGTGACGAACGAGTTGCGGTCCCCGGTCGGCCGCATCGGGCGCTACGGCGAGGGGGTGTTCTGCGGCTCGATCGGGACGGGCACCGGCCTCGACCTCGACGCCGTCTTCGTCATCGGGTTGGCCGAAGGACTCATGCCGAGTGCGCGTCGTGAAGATGCGTTGCTCGCTGAGGCGGACCGGGCACTCGCAGTCGAAGGGGAGCTGGCAACTCGAGATCGAAGCCGATCTGAGCAGCGGCGCAGCTACCTCGCCGCGCTCGCCGCGGGTGCCGATCATCGGGTGCTGAGTTTCGCTCGTGGCGATCTGCGGTCCGCGCGCGAACGGCTCGCCTCCCGCTATCTCCTCGAAACCGCGTCCGCACTCACGGGGGCGCGCGTCTACGCGAGTGCGTTCGACGACCTCGGTTCGGCCGCGGGCGTGGATGCGGTGCCGTCCTTCGCCGCCGCGATGACGAGGGTGGACGAGGCGGCGACAGTGGTGGAGCGAGACGTGGGCGCGGTGTCGGCCTACGTAGACGCCGGTGGTGACGTTGCGGCGCATCCCCTCGTGGCGGGCAGTGTGGTCGCAGCGGGCATCGATGCCGTCCGCGGCCGGGCGTCCTCGGCGCTCACTCGGTGGGATGGCAACGTCGGCGCGGTCACCGCTCAGGTGCGCTCGCCGGCGACGGGCGAGGTGGTGTCGGCCACGCGGCTCGAAGCCTGGAGTACGTGTCCGTTCCGCTACTTCCTCACCCATGTGCTGTCCGTGCCGGTCGAGGAGGACCCTGAGCGGTTGCTCGAACTCTCGCCCCGAGAACGCGGAACGCTCGTTCACGCGGTGCTCGAACGCTTTCTGGAAGAAGAACTCGCGCGGCCGGAAGTGGAGCGGGTCCCGGCGGGGGAGAGCTGGCCGCGCTCGGCCGTGCGTCGGATGCGTGAGATCGTCACCGAGCTGATGGCCGAGACGGAGGCGAAGGGTCTCACGGGCAAAGCCGTGTTGTGGGCGCTGCACCGCGAGGAAATCGAATCGGACGTCGTGCAGTTCCTGTTGGTGGACAGCATCTACCGCGAGCGTCAAGGCGTGGTGCCGGAGTCGGTGGAGTTCCCGTTCGGCTTCGACGATGCACCGCCCGTCGAGATCACCGTTCCGAGCGGCGCGATCGTGAAGTTCCGCGGCCGCGCCGATCGCATCGACCGTCGTCCGGACGGCACCCGAGTGGTCCTCGACTACAAAACCGGCAAGCAACCGAAGCCGCCCGACGGCTGTGGCGACGACCCGGTGTGGGGTGGCGCCCGCCTGCAGCTTCCCCTGTATGCCGAAGCGGCCCGTCAGCGCCTCGGTGTCGACTCCGTGGAGTCCGCGTACTGGTACATCTCGGAGCGCGGCGGATTCAAACGCGATGAAGTGCTGCTCGACGAGATCACGGCGGATCGGTTCCGCGCGGTGGTCGGACAGATCGTCGACGGCATCGACCACGGCATCTTCCCAGCCGTTCCGGGCGAACCCGATTGGTTCAGCGGTACCGATGCCAACTGTGCGTTTTGTGATTTCGACGACCTGTGCCCGGCGCAGCGCGCCGCGCAATCGGCGGCGAAGGAATCGGCACCGGAGCTCGAGTTCTTGCGGGTCTTGCAACCGGAGGTCGAAGCATGACCGATGCGATGGCAGCATCGAACGCCGACGCCGCCGCAGTGACGCTCGTGGATGAAGACGTCCGTCGACTCATCACGGCCGACGGTCTGGACGCGCTCCTGTTCGTCGAGGCGGGAGCGGGGACCGGCAAGACCAAACAGCTCGTCGATCGGGTGGTGTCCTTGGTCCTGGCGCGTGATGTGCCGATGCGCGAGATCGCCGCCATCACCTTCACCGAGGCGGCGGCGAGCGAACTGCGGTCGCGAGTGCGAGAGGCATTGGAGCGCGTGGTGCACTCGACGGACGCGTCCGCGGACGCGTCTACCGGCGCCAACGCGGCGACCGATGCCGATCGGGCGCGTGCCGACGCCGCGCTCGCCGATCTCGACTCGGCCGCGATCGGAACCGTGCATGCGTTTGCTCAACGCATCCTCTCGGAACACCCCGTCGAGGCCGGCCTCCCGCCGAGTGTGGAAGTCCTCGACGAGGTCGAGAGCTTGCTCGAGTTCGGCCGCCGGTGGCAGGAGGAGGTGGATCGCATGTTCGCGACGCCCGACCTCGCCCCGGTGATCACCATCGCGCGATTGCTCGACGTGCGCGTGGACCACCCGAAGCTGGTCTCGTTGCGAGACATCGCGTCGGTCTTCGCCGACAACTGGGATCGGCTGGACTCGCTCGTCGATCTCCCGGTTCTCATCCCGAAGCTTGATCGGCTCGACGCCATCGAGCAGGTGCGCGGTCTCGAGTCGGTCTTGGCCCGATGTGGCGAGATCCCCGAGGACAAGTTGGCGCAGCGGTTGCTCGCGGGCGGACCGGAGATGGGTTCGGTCTTGGACGTCCTTGAACAGGGCGACGACCGTGCGGTGGTACGCCGGCTGGTGTCCAAGCGCAAGGGCAAGAAGTGGGGCCACGGGAACGCCGGGACCGCCGCGAACTGGGGTGGCAAAGACGAGAAGGCGGCGGTTGGCGCAACGGTCGCCGCCGCGGAGACCGCCCTCGAGAACATCCTCGAGCAGGCCGCGGACGATGTGCTGCGGGTGTTGGCTGCTGAGGTCGCGCGGTTCACGGTGCGCGCGGCACAGGACCGGCTCGGCGACGGACGGCTCGAGTTCCACGATCTCCTGGTGTTCGCTCGGCGTCTGCTGCGTGAGAGTCCAGACGCGCGCGCCGCGCTGCACGCGCGCTACACCCGGCTGTTGATCGACGAGTTCCAGGACACCGATCCGATCCAGGTGGAGCTGGCGACGCTGATCGCTGCGTCCGTGGGTGAGCACGACCCGAAGGCCAGATGGCAGGACGTGGTGGTGGACGACGAGCGGTTGTTCTTCGTCGGCGACCCGAAGCAGTCGATCTACCGTTTCCGTCGGGCCGACATTTCCCTGTTCCTCGCGGCTCGTGACCGCTTCGCCGGCGAGTCCGTGCGCCTCACTACGAACTTCCGCACCGTGCCCCCCGTACTGGACTGGGTGAACCACGTCTTCGGTGCACTGATGGCGGAGGAGATTCCGGGCCGGCGTCCGCAGTACGAACCGTTGCACTCCCACCGTCATGCGAGTTCGCACGACCATCGCGTGGTGTTGCTCGGCGGACCGCATCCGAAGGCAGAGAAGTTGCGCGCCGGTCCGCTGCGCGAACTCGAGGCCGCCACGGTCGCCGCGGCCGTGGCCGAGATCCTCGCTCATCCCGAGGAGTGGCCCGTCGATGCCGACGGCGAATGGCGAGCGGCGCGGCCCGAAGACATCGCGATCCTTGTGCCGACGCGTACTTCGCTCGGGGTGTTGATGGACGCGCTACGCGACCGAGACGTGGACGTGCGCGCGGAGACCGGAACGCTGGTCTATGAAACGCAGGAGATTCGGGATCTGCTCTCGGTGCTGCGAGCCGTGGCGTACGGGACCGATGCGGTGGCGCTGGTGGCTGCGCTGCGGTCGCCGATCCTGGCGTGCGGCGACGATGACCTCGTGACCTACGCGCACGCCGGTGGTAAGTGGAGCGTGACCGCGCCTCGGCCGGACCTGCCCGAGGACCAGCCGGTCATGGCGGCACTCGCCTTCATGGCGCGATTGCACGAAGCCCGCTGGTGGACCCCGCCGAGTGAGCTGATCGATTGGATCATCAGGGAACGGCGGCTCCTGACCATCGGACTGGCGCAGCGCCGGGCCCGGGACACGTGGCGGCGGATCCGGTTCCTCTCCGACCAGGCGCGGGTGTTCGAAGCGTCTCAGTCCGGCGACTTGGTGGCGTTCGTGGACTGGGCTGACCTCCAACGCTCCGAAATGGCTCGGGTGCACGAACCGATCCTCCCCGAAGCCGACGATCACGCGGTTCGGATCATGACGATTCACGGCGCCAAAGGATTGGAGTTCCCGATCACGGTGGTCTCGGGTCTGACGACGCGCTTGCTGGCCCGGCGCGGTCGTGTGGCCGTCCGTTGGGACGGCGATGAGATCGGGGTCTCAACGCGCAAAGACATTGCCACCGCCGGGTTCGATCGCCTCGCGGATCTCGAGGATGAGATGGACAGCGAAGAGAAGCTGCGGCTGTTGTACGTCGCTTGTACCCGAGCTCGGGACCACCTCCTGGTTGCGACCCATCACGTTGAGGACGTGCCGTCGTTCGCCCAGGTCGCGTGGGCTCATTCCCATGACGCACCTGCGGAGTGCTGGCGGGAGTCCGAGATCGATGCGCCGATTGCCGCGCCGGTGACGTCGCCGGCGACCGAGCCGATGGCCCCGACGTCCGTCCCGAGTGCGGCGGTGCTCGCCGCGGAGATGGAGGAACGCGCCGAGTGGCTCGCGCTCCGGTCGAGCCTGGTTGAATCGAGTCGAGCGACGCGGACCGTCTCTGCCACGGAAGTCCGTCGCTCCGGAACCGCGGGTGCCCGCGGTTCCCGCCGCCGCTGGCTCGGCCCGTCCATCGACACGGAGTCCACGGAAATCCCCGACCCGGCGACCGCGTGGCGCCAGGGGAGTTCGGCAACGGCCTTCGGACGGGCCGTGCACGCCGTGCTCCAGGACGCGGATCTGACGACCGGCGGAAACATCGCCAGTCTTGCAGCCACGATCGCCGATGCCGAGGGGATCGGAGACCACGTGGACGACGTCGCGGCCGCCGCCCGCTCGGTGCTCGCTGCCGAGATGGTCCGCGAGGCGGCCGTCGGGATCGAGCGCGGTGACGCGTTCCGAGAGATGTACGTGGCGGCGCCAGTGGGGGAGCGAGTCATCGAGGGCTACATCGACCTGCTCGTGCGTACTCCCGACGGTCTGGTCGTGGTCGACTACAAGACGGATCCCGTCACGAGCGCCGAGGAGATCCACCAGCGAGTCGAGGAGTACCGGCTCCAGCTGGCGGCGTACGCGCTGGCGGTTGAGGTCGTCACCGGAACTCCGGTCACGGCAGGCGTCCTGGTGTTCGCGCGGTCCGAAGGGATGGTGGAACGGCGTATCGAGGCCCAGGACCTGGGCCTTGCCGAGGTGCGTGCCATCCTGGGCGGTCAACCAGCAGGCTGACGTGCCGCCGGCCGAGGCCGGCGATGTGCGATCCTGGTAGCCCTTCATGCGCCCTTCAAACCGACTGTTCCGTCTCGTCACGATTCTCGTTCTCGGGGGCCTCGCCGTCGGCGTGTGCATGGTCGCGCTCACCCCCGGTTTCGAGAAGATCGCCGGGAGCGCGCAGTACAGCGGGAAGGTCGGGCCGCACCTGCGCGCACTCGAAGATCCCACGACGTTCTACGACGCGAACGGCGCCGTCTACGAACGCGTCGGGCAGCTGGACCGCCAGCCCGTCTCGCTCGCCGCGGTGCCGAAGGTCATGCGCCAAGCCGTGATCTCCACGGAGGACCGCACCTTCTATACGAACGACGGCATCGACGTGCGGTCCGCGGTCCGTGCGCTTGTCTCCGACGTCGGTGCCGGGGGAATCGACCAAGGCGGCTCGACGATCACGCAGCAGCTGATCAAGAACCGATTCTTCAAAAACCCGAAGCGGAACATCGACCGCAAGGTGCGCGAGGCGGTCCTGGCTCATCGGCTGACGAGTGAGTGGTCCAAGAACCGCATCCTCGAGGAGTACCTCAACACCGTGTACTTCGGTGAAAACTCCTACGGCATCCAGGCGGCCGCCACTCGGATCATCGGGAAGCCGGACCTGGCCCAGATCACGTTGCCGGAGGCCGCGCTGCTCGCCGGGTTGATCAAGAATCCTTCCGCCTACGACATCTTCGATCCGGCGAAGCAGAAGGTCGCGCTCGAACGCAGGAACGACGTGATTCGTCGGATGCTGGTGCAACACGTGATCACCAAGGCCGAGGCCGCGGCGGCACGTACGAGCCCCCTGCCGGCTCCACCACGCCCGGACAACGAACTGCGAGCCCGCACGCCGTACGGGGAAGAGGTGTTGAGCCAGTTGAAGACGCTTGACGCCCTCGGGAAAGACCGACTCCAGCGGGAGCAGACCATCTTCTCGGGTGGGCTGCGGGTGTACACCGAGTACGACCCTCGCCTCACCGAGATGGCAGCCGGCGCGATCGCGTCGACGATCAAGCCGTCGTTCGCACCCTTCACGGCAGCGATGGCGGTGATGGATCCGAAGACCGGGTCGGTGCGCGCGGTCGTCGGCGGCGGCGGCCAAGCGCAGGGATTCAATCTCGCGACCGATGGCGGCGGCTTCAAGGTGGGATCCACGTTCAAGCCGATCACCTTGGCGACCGCGATCGAAAACGGGTATTCGCCCCACGACACGGTCGACGGCAGCGACAGCACCGACTCGTTCGACGGGAAGTCGGGATGCAAGATCGTCTACGACCCGTGGGGCAAGGACACCTATATCGGTCACAACGCCGGAGACGGAGCCAGTGGCGGAGTGAACGACCTCTACTACCAAACGCGGAACTCGGTGAACTGTGCGTACCTCCGACTCCTGACCAGCGTCGGCCCCCCAAAGGTCCAGGCCATGGCCAAGACGCTCGGGTATACGCACCCGGTGAACAACAACCGGGTCATCGGGATCGGCGAGACCGAACACACGCCGCTCGAGGTCGCCACGGTGTTCAGCACCCTCGCCGCCGACGGGGTGAAACACGCGCCGGTCTTCGTGCGCCGGATCGAGGACGGAAACGGGCGGGTGGTGTACCGGGCTCCCGGCGGAGTGCGGGTGTTGTCCACGCAGACCGCGCGCACAGTGACCGATGTGCTGAGTCACGTCACCGAAGGCACCGCGCCGCGTGCGAAGTTGTCGGACCGGCCGCTGGCCGGCAAGACCGGCACGGTGGACCGTCAGGTGGACGCCTGGTTCGCCGGCTACACGCCCCAGCTCGCCGCCGCGGTGTGGATGGGAAATCCTCAGGTCCAGGCCTTCAACAATCCGGCGGCGTGGATGAGCAACGTCGGCGAGTTCAGCCCGGTGTACGGCGGGACCTATCCGGCGATCATCTGGCAGAAGTTCATGACCGCGGCGCTCAAAGGGCAACCGGTCATCCCGTTCACCGCGCCGGACGAGAGCCTGTGGCCGAAGCCGGCAAGTGTGCTCCCGAAGGGCGGCCGAGGCGAGCCCATCTCCGATCTCCCACCGGTTACCGAGGCGCCCACTTCGAGCACCCTCCCGACGAACACCACGTTGCCTCCGACGTCTGTCCCGTCGACCACCCCACCAACGTCCGGGCCTCCGCCGACCACGCCGAAACCGACGGTTCCCTGACCGGTCCCCGATCGGAGTGAGATCGAGCTTCGGGGACCGGCCCGATAGATTCGACGGCGATGTCTTCTCTCGAACAGCTGCTCGTCGTTCAAGACCACGACACCACGTTGGATCAACTCCGACACCGTCGTACGACGCTCCCCGAACGTGAGGTCGTGGCCCGGGCCGAAGCCAGGCTCCGGGAACTCGAAGGGCCGATCACGGAGACTCGCGCCCGGCGCGATGTGGTGCACCGCGATGTGAAACGGTTGGAGGACGAGGCGAGCGCCGCGTCGGCGAAGGCCAAAGATGTCGATGCTGCGATGTACTCGGGAACCATCACCTCCGCCAAAGAACTGCAAGCCATGCAGACCGACCTCGAGCAGATCCGGGCCCATCAGCGGACGCTCGAGGATCGTGAACTCGAGTTCATGGAGCAGCAGGAACTCATCGACGGCGAACTGGGCGTTCTCGACCGCGAGGTCGTGGCCGCCGGTGCCGAGATCGCGGCGGCACGAAAGGTGATCGTCGAACAGGAAGCGGTCATCGACGCCGAGATCGCGGCTGAGATCAGCGCTCGTGCGGAATCGGCGGTGGACATTCCGGCGGAGCTCCTGGCCCTCTACGAACGCTGTCACGCCCAGAATCGTGGTCCCGGCGCGGCGCGCCTGCTCGGGAACACGTGTCAGGGCTGCCGGCTCACGATCCCGGCAACGGAAGTGGACCGCATCCGTCACGCCGCCGAGGGCGCGCCCGTGTCGCACTGCGACAACTGCGGAGCGATCCTGGTCCCGGGCCGCCCGTGAGCCGGCGCGGCACCGACCCATCGATGACGGAATCGTTCCCCGGCTTCGGGGCAGGCATCGAGCGAGCGGACGGTCCGCAGTTCCAGACGATTCGCATCTTCTGCGACGGGGGGTCGCGCGGCAATCCGGGTCCGGCAGGGATCGGCGCAGTCTTGCTCGATGCCTCGCACGAACCGGCGACGGTGATCGGAACCGTCAGCGAGACGATCGGGATCGCGACCAACAACGTCGCGGAGTACCAGGCGCTCGTGTCCGGGTTGGAACTCGCGGAACCGTTTGGCGCTCGACGTATCGAGGTGCGCGCGGACTCGCAGCTGCTGATCCGCCAACTCGAGGGCCGGTATCGCGTCAAGAACGCGGGTCTGCAACCGCTCTACCGCCGGGCCATGACTCTGCTGAAGGCCTACGCGGAGGTGGATCTGGCCCACGTGTACCGCGAAGACAACGTGGAAGCGGACGCGCTGGTGAACCTCGCGCTCGATGCGGAGCGTGATGAGCGCGCGGCACGGGCTGCCGGATCCGTTGCTCGTCCCGCCGACTGAGCGAGTGAACCCATGCTGCTCTGGTACCTCGGTCCGTCGATCATCGGAGTGCATGAGGTTTTCCGCAGCCGGGGCCTGGATTATCGGCTCATCGGGTTGGGTTCGCTGCTCCCGCTCTTGATCGATCTGCCGGTCGGCCACTTCGGTGTCGGCCACTCGTTGGTCGTGGCCGTTGGAGCGCTGGCGGTCGTGATGATCGGAACGATCGGGAGGACGCGCCTGCTGCGCCGACGCCTCGTCTGTGTCCCGATCGGGTGGATGGGCGGTCTCCTGCTCTCCGGCGCGTTCCTTCATGATCGGTCATTTCTGTGGCCGCTCCTCGGACGCAACGTCGGCGACGTCGGGCTCCTTCCGCCTCCCACTGTCCTCGTCCTCGCCGAAGCTTCCGGTCTCGCGCTGATCGCGTGGTCCATCGGTCGGTTCGGTCTGAATCGGCCCGAGGCGCGGACCGAGTTCGTGACGACCGGTCGGTTGACGGAGCAATCGTGATCATTCTGGTGCGGCACGGCGAAACGGCGGCGAACCGTGCGCGCCTGGCGTTGGGGCGGGCCGATCCGTCGCTCACTGAGTTGGGCCGGCACCAGGCCCGGGCGCTGGCCGATCGCTTCGCGGCGTCGGACATCGGGCGCGTGGTGAGCAGTCCGTTGCAGCGTGCCGTGGAGACGGCAACCGCGATCGCCACGGCGTTGGACTGCAGCATCGAGGTCGACGACCGTCTTATCGAGATGGATTACGGCGAGTGGGACGAACGGTCCTTCGGGGATTTCCCGGCGGAGGATCTGGCGCAATGGCGGCGTGACGCATCCTTCGCTCCACCCGGCGGCGAGAGCTTGATCGACGTCGGCGCACGGGTGGCGCCGCTGTGTGAATCACTCGTCGGCGGTCCCTCGGTGATCGCGGTCAGTCATGTGTCGCCGATCAAGGCGGCGGCGCTCTGGGCGATGGACGCGGATCCGCTCCTTGCGTGGCGGATGCACCTGGATGTTGCGTCGGTGACGCGGGTCGGGGCCCCCGCCGGCGGGCGACCCAGCCTGCTCGGATTCAACGACACGAGCCATCTCGTCTGAACCGAGCTCGAGGCTCGGCGGTCACGGGGCCGAGGAGACTGGAACGGCGGGCGCGACCGTACCCCGCTGGCGAATCTGACGGAACCCAGCCCACATGCAGAGTCCGAGCGCGGCCAACAGGTCGAGAGACAGCATGGTGGGACCGAGCATCCACTCGAAGCCGCTCTTGCCGAGCACGGCATTGATCGGACTCCAGCCGAGCGGGCCGACGAGGGGGATGAGCAACAAGACGAACACCGCCACACGCGTTCGACGCGGCCACGCGATTCCGTGCACTGGCGCTCGGCGTGCGAGCAGGACCATCGGACCGACCAGAAGCAGCTCGTCGTACGGAACGTGGTAGAGGCAGGTGAGTATCAGGAGGCACCCGAGCGTGAGCGTGAGCTCGTCGGGATCGCCGCCCGGGTCGCCGCGATGGAGCCGACGCAGGGTCCAGGCCCCCACGACCATGAGCATCAGTCCGCCGATCGACCCGACGAGTTCCGACGGGTGCAGATGGGAGACGCGCACGAAGGTGTTGGCGGCATCGATCCGCAAGCCACTCCCGAGGCGAGATTGGACCGACTGACTGGTGATGCGGGCGCTGTCCTCCCAGGACTGCACCAGTTCACTCACGCCACCCGCGGCATCGACCAGCCACGGCAGGACCAGTGCGCTCAGTGCCGCGCCGAGCGCGGTGCCGAGCAACGCGACGCGCCGCTGCCCTCGCACGAGGAGCAGCACGGTCAGCGGAAGCGCGAACGTCGGCTTGGACCAGACGATCGCGAGGGCGATGACGCCGACCAGGGTCGGCACGGTCGCGGTCGCGATCGCGGTCGCGGTGCGGTCGCGCTCGCGGCCCGGTGCGCGCGCCCGCCACGCGAGGTAGGCGCTGATCACGATGATGAGCGTCGGCTGGCCGGTCCGGAGGTCGAACTTTCCGGGCTCGCTGAGCAGGACGAGGACGCCGAGCCCGAACACGGAGGCCAACGCGAGGCGATGACCGGCCAGCCGTAACGCTGTCGCCGCCAGAGCGACTACGAGCAGGAGGTTCCATCCGAGGTCGATGGCGCGCGCGGTCGAGAGTGAGAACGCGAGCAACGGGAGGTGGAGGAGCAGGTGCACCGGGGTGTAGAGCGGGAACTCCTGGCCGACGGGGTAGTGCCGGAAATAGGAGCCGGCGTCGTAGGGATTGACGTGATCACGCAGTGCGACGACCGGGTAGTAGATCGCGTCTCGGAAGTCGGTGTGCAGGCCGACGTCGAGTCGACTCGATGAGAGGCCATGCCACGTGGTGATGGTCAACCACGACCCGACGGCAATGAACGCGCCGATCGCAAGTGTGGCGCGCAGCCACGAAGGAACCGACGCCACCGCAATGTGCAGGCGGTCGATCATGGCGCGGGTGGGGTCACGGTCTTCGCGATTCGGTGCAGCTGGGGTGCGAGCCAGCGCCAGATCACGCGAGCGCCCTCTGGCGTGAAGTGCTCGCCGTCGGTGCGCATCGTCACGCCGTCGATTTGTGCGGCGTACTTCCCGCCGGGACAGGCGATCGCGGCAAGGTCCAAGAGGTGCACGTCGGTCGGATGATCGGCGGCGTAGCGAGCCCACACGTGGTTCAGCCATTGGATCCGCTTCGGGTCGGACCGTTCGGCCTCACCCCACGCTCCGAGATCGCGTGTGGCGACCGAGAGACACGGGGTGGTGAGGAGTGCGAGTGACGCGCCGCCGGAGGTCAAGATCGTGCGGGCGCGGTCGAGTTCGGTTCGGAGGTACTGCTCCATCGCCGGCGTGCCGACGCGCAGCGTTTGGCCGTTCACCCGCCGATCGAACAGTTCCCAGCCACCGAGCAACAAGGTCGCAACTTGCGGCCGATATTTCTTCACCCCGGCCGCGTAGCGATCCGCCCACTCGGCACACCGGTCCTGATTGGTGCCGTCGATACCGCGACTCAACGGCACGCCGGTGACGATGCCGCAGCCGATGATGGTGACACCCCGGTTCCAGACGAGACGTTCGTCGCGATCGTCGATCTTGGCGGTCACCAGCGTGAAGGCGATGGAGTCACCCGCCGCGAGCACCCGGGTGGCACCGGGGAGCGGGGGAGCGTTCAGGCGTCGGCGAAACTCCGCGAAGATGTTGGGCCGGGTCCGGGCGGCCGCGCCGGACGCCGTGAGCCCGAACAACGCCACGGACGTGAGTGCCAGCACTGCCGGCACCCAGATGATGCGATCGCGCACCAGGCGAAACCGTTGTTCGCGAATGGGGCGCTCGACGAAGAAGTACGAGGCTAGGGCGACCCCGAGGGTGACCCCGAGCCGCAGCGCGAGCAGGCTGTTCCCCGATCGACCGGTCCGGTCCGGCGAGAGCCAGACGTAGATGGGCCAGTGCCAGAGGTAGAGGCCGTAGGAGATCCGTCCGATGGCGGGCAGCGGTGGGACCGACAGCAGGCGACGAACCGGCCCTCGCACCATCGCGCCCGCGATGATCGCCGCGGATGCAATGGCGACCAGCGTGAAGCCGCCGCGGTAGAGGCGCGGCCAGGTTTCGGACTTGGTTCCCATCACCCAGGCAACGAACACCACTCCAGCGACGCCGGCAACTTGGAACAGGAATCGCCAGGCGCGGCTCCACTCCGTGCTGCGGACGGAAAAGCCGACGGCGAGCAATGCTCCGATCAAGAGGGCCTGTGCACGCGTGTCGGTGCCGTAGTAGATCCGCAGCGCATCGCCACCCGGCGTGTACAAGACGGTCATCAGCGTGGCCGAGATGACGGCGAGGGCGGCGATGACCGCGGCGATGAGTCGGGTCTTCGCGCGGGTCATGCGAACGATGACGAGAAACGCCAGTGGCCAGACGAGATACCACTGTTCCTCGATCGCCAACGACCACATGTGGCGCAGGGGTGACGGAGAACCGAACTGCGCGAAGTACGGCTGGCCGGAGAGCACCAGCCTCCAGTTCTGGACGTAGAAGAGTGAACCGAAGAGATCTCCTCGCAGGCCGAGTGCTTCCTCGTCCGTGGCGACGAACGCGCCGAAGCACGCCACCGCGACGAGTACCAGCACCAGCGCAGGGAGTAGGCGCCGAGCCCGTCGGAGCCAGAACGCCCGCACGTCGACACGACGCGTCGAGGAGATTTCGCGCAGCAACAACAAGGTGATCAGGAACCCGGACAAGACGAGGAAGACGTCCACGCCGAGGAACCCGGCATGGGTCCACCCGATGCCGGCGTGAAACAGCATGACGGCGACGACGGCGAGCGCACGGATGCCGTCCAGGGCCGGCTGGTGGGTGAGTGGCGCCGGGGTGTCGGCGGAGGTGGGGCCGGTGCTCATCGGCGGGCGATCGTCTCCGGAGATCCGCAGGATTCGAAACCGGGCGACGCCCGAAAGAGGCCAATGGTAGGGGAGCGACGTCAATATCTTCAGTACCCTTGGCGCGGTGATCCGACGATGGGGTGCGTGCGCGGTCGCGATGCTGACAATTGCCCTGAGCGCAGCCGGGTCAGGCCCCGCAAACGCGCTCGGCACGAAGCTCCGAGCCGGTTTGACCGTCTCGGTCCCGAGCGGGATCGATGCCACCGGCTCCCGGGATGTCACTGCCGAACTGAACACGTTTCTCGGGTCACGGTCGGCCGGGACCACGATTTCCTTCCCGGAACGTGGTCGGTACCGCATCGAAGGTGTCGTGATCGCCAGCGCGCTCACCGACGTCACCATCGAAGGTCACGGCAGCACGCTCTTCGCCACCACCGACGGCAGCGGTGGTCCCCCGCCGTTCTACAACTACCGGTCGCACTGGCCGCGCCTGCGCGAGCATTTCGAGATCCGTGACAGTGAACGCATCACCGTCCACGATCTGACCGTCGAGGGTCCAAATCGTGATGGCACGTTCCGGTCCGCACTCGAAGGGCAGGCCGGCTTCGTGGTGAGTCGTTCACGCAACGTGACTCTCGATGGCGTGACCGCGCGGGCCACGTACGGCGACGGTGTGTACATCGTGGGAGGTTCGGTCGACATCTCCGTCCGACGTTGTGTGCTTGATCACAACGGACGCCAAGGAGTTGCGGTGGTCGACGGCGACAACGTCACGGTCGAGGATTGCACCATTCGTGCCACCGGCCGGTCCGTGATCGATCTCGAACCGGCCCACGGTCTCGTGCGCACCGTGCACGTGCGCAACAACCGAGTCGACGGGTACGTCAACTTCCTTCTCGCGGCGGTCGGGGCCGGCAGCGGGGTACAAGACGTCTGGTTGGAGAACAACCAGGTGAAGGGCGGACGGGGTGTCAGCGTGTACGTCGGCACTGAACGGTCCACGCGCACCGGCATTCATGTGATCGGCAATCGAGGTGACGGCCCGTCGCGTGGGTACGAGGGCACCTTGATGCGGTTCACCCGCTTCGACGGGATTGAGGTGCGCGACAACGTTCAGCAGGTCTCGGCCGGGACCACGCCGGTGCTGCTGCACAACTCGTGCAATGCCACGATCAGCAGCAACGACTTCGGTTCGGTGAGCGCGTCCGATGTCGTGAAAAGCGATGGTGACTGCACCACCGGGCCCCAGGCGAAGTTCCCCACGCCGAGTAGCGTGGCCCGCGGCCCGCGTGTCACGCGCAGCACGCCGACGAGTCGGGGGCGCATCGGACGATCAACGACGACCACCTCACTCGCGCCGGTCCGCCCGACCCCACCGTCCGAGGAGAACGGCACGAGTTGGCCGCCCTTGGCGCTCGCTGCGGGCCTCGGCGTGGTGGCCGGGGTCGGCGGAACGCTCGGGCTTCAGCGCGGCCGTCGCAAACGAGCTGCTGCGCCCTGATTCGCTGTGTAGCGCGGAACTGCTATCGAGCGAGAGCGGTGCGAGACCTCAGTGCGCGGCGGCGGGCAGGTCCATCTCCCAGTACAAGAAGTTGCGGGTCTGCTCGAACATCTCGGTGCCGTAATCGCTGAACGGCGCGTGACCTGCTCCGTCGAACGAGGTGAGATAGGTGGTGAGTTCGGCCGCGGTCGCCTCGTTGTAGGTGTCGACCGCCCATTGGTAGGGGACCACGGTGTCGAGGGTGCCGTGCAGCAGGAGGCTGGCAGCATCGCCGGCATTGGCAGTGCCGAGCTTCTTCGCGCCGGACACGGACACCGCGGCTCGGACCGTCGATGGGAACTCGGGGTTGCCGCTGTCACCGGGGTCGTCTGCGTTGAAGCCGACGTGGAGCGCGGTGATCGCTCCCGCGGAGATTCCCTTGACCGCGATGCGGGTGGGATCGACGCCGTACGTCGTGGCGTTCGCGCGGAGAAAGCGAACGGCGGCCTGCGCATCGTGTTGGGCGTCGGTCATCTCCTGCACGCACGTCGCGAGCTGATAGTTGGTGGTGCACCCGCTCGGATACAGGCGGTAGTTGATCGACGCGCCGACGTAGCCGAGTTTGGCGAAGGTCGTCGCCTCGTTCACGATCGAGCTCGAAGACTTGTCGCCGGACTTGAACGAACCGCCGTGCACCCAGACGATGGCCGGACGCGCGGTGACGGTGTCCCCGACGGGGGCGTACACATCGAGCAGCAGCGATTGCGTCTCACCGAACTGGTCCGCGGCGCTTCCGTATTGCACGTTCTTGGTGACTGCGGTTTGAGGAAAGATCTCGTCCCGGTACCGCAGAGGCGCGTCGCCGATCGGTACCACGCGAGGCTTGTCGCAGCCGACGAGCAGGACCGCAAGCGCGGCGACGATCAGTACGGCCCACCGGCGCATCGGTTTCCCCGACCCCTCATCCCGCGACCGCCGTCGGCGGTTCCCGGCGTCAGGATAGGGCCCACTTCACCTGCACCGGGACAAGACGGCCTGAATCAGGTGATTTGTTTGGTACTACGCACCACGATCAACGCAACGTCGTCGTGCGCATCATCGGATCGGCACGTGGCGAGCAGCTGATCCCGGTAGGCATGGTTGTACATGCAGATCGCGTCCGGTCATGAGAAGTCCGAACCGCCGTCGACGTTGACGTTGGTGCCGGTCATGTAGCTGTTCACACGCGACGCGAGGAACGCGATCACGGGTCCGATCTCCTTCGGATCTCCGGCCCGCGGCAGATGCGCGGGATGACCGAAATCCTCGGCGATCACGCGCATCGCGTCCCCGAGGCTGTCGGGATCGATCCCGCGATCGGCGGGGAGGGCCTCGAGGTAGGCCCGCATGCCTTCGGACAAGAACGAACCCGGCGACACGGTGTTCACGAGAATGCCGTCGGCCGCCAATGACAGCGACAAGTTCTTCGTGAGACTCGTCAGGGCCGCCTTCGCCGCGGTGTACGCGATCAACTCCGGAGACTGTCGCTTCGTCGAGTGGGCGGAGACGTTGACGATGCGGGCCCACTCTGCGTTGCGCAACCAGGGCAGCGCGGCGCGCACGCAGCGGGCGGCACTCAGTGCTCCGATGTCGAAGGTCGCCAGCCACTCGTCGTCGTCGAGATCCTCGAAGCGTCGAATGCCGACGTCGACCGGTCCGGCGCAGTTGACGAGGACATTGCACTCGCCCCATCGCTCGCCGATGGCGGCGAACGCGCGGTCGACGTCGTTGCGCACGGTGAGGTCCGCGGCGATTCCTACGGCGTCGGCTGCACCGGCCGCAACGTCTGGACCGTGTCATCCAGTGCGGCCTGACCGCGTGCGAGTACGGCCACGCGCGCGCCCTCGCCGGCCAGACTCAGCGCGGCAGCCCGGCCCATTCCCTTCGAGCCACCGCTGACGACGGCGGCGGCCTGGTTCAAACCAAGATCCATACGCGCCATCTTGGTCGAGTGCCGGACGCGGTGGGAACCGGCCAACCTAGGGTGTCGGCCCGCGTCGGCAGAGGGGTCCAGGGACGGCATGACCAGCAACTCGTCACCAACGACAGACGGCTCGCGACGTATCGAATACGCCGGCAGCGTGCACGATGAACGCGAGGTCGAAGCCGTCGTCGCGGTGCTGCGCGGCGGCCCGCAAGCATTGCGCATCGGGAAGTCGGTGCGCGCGTTCGAGCGTGCGATCGCGGAGCTGTTCGGGAAGCGGCGCGGGATCATGTGCAACTCCGGTTCGTCGGCGCTCTACCTCGCCGTCGAGCTGCTCGATCTCACGCCGGGTGATGAGGTGATCACCCCGGCCCTCACGTTCTCGACGGATATCGCTCCGCTGGTCCGGGCCGGCCTCGTGCCGGTCTTCGTCGACGTCGAGCCGGACACGTACAACATCGACGTCGAGGCCATCGAGGCCATGGTCGGACCGCGAACCAAGGCGATCTTGGTGCCGAATCTGATCGGGAATGTCCCGGACTGGGATCGGATCCGGTCGATCGCGGATGCGCACGATCTCCTCGTGGTCGAGGATTCCTGCGATGCGCTCGGCTCTACGCTGCGTGGAACGCCCACGGGCATGCGCTCGGACATTTCGGTCACGTCGTTCGCGCTGTCGCACATCATCACGGGCGCGGGGACCGGCGGCATGGTGTGCGTCGACGACGAGGCGATTGCGGACCGCTGCCTGTTGCTGCGCCGCTGGGGCCGACGGTCCGAGGTGCAGATCTACGGGTCGACCAAGGGGGTCGATCGTCGGTTCTTCTCCACCATCGACGGTGACCTCGAGTACGACAACCTCTTCATCTTCGACGAAGTGGGGTGGAACTTCGAACCGTCGGAACTCTCGGCGGCGTTCGGACTCGTGCAAGTGGACAAACTCACCGACAATCTCGTCGCCCGGAAACGCAACTTTGCTCATCTGGTGGAGCGCTTCGCGCAACGGCCCGATGTGTTCGTCCTCCCGCGCACGACCGACGGCGTCGACACCGCTTGGCACATGTTCCCGGTGCTCATCCGGTCCGAGTCGGGCGTCGAGCGTGGAGCCTTTCAATCGCACATGGAAGCCAACGGGATCGACACCCGCATGGTCTGGACCGGCAACGCGCTCCGCCAGCCTGCGTTCCGAACCATGACGCACCGGCAACCGGCCGACGGTCTTCCCAATACCGACGCCGTGATGGAACGGGGTCTGATCCTGCCGTCCAATCACAGCCTGAGCGAGGACGACATCGAGTACATCTGGACGACGGCCGCCGCGTTCTTACCGTGAATGCAACCGCACCGGGCGGGTGATCCTCGCCCGGTCAGGAGCCATCGGTCAGGAGTCGTTGGTCAGGTGCGGTCGGTCGGGAGTTCGCCCCAGTGGAACTGGTCGCTGAGACCGGCCCGTCGCAGGATCCGCGTCACCATTGGTGACGGAGCGACCACGAGGTTCACCGCTCGGACCTCCGCGATCTTCCGAGCGCGGATCAGCGCGGAGACTGCGTGTGAGTCGAAGAACGTCACCCCGGTCAGGTCGAGGTACACCGTGGATCCCGGGTCCCGAATGAGTCCGACCAGCTCGGAGAAGAACGCTTTCGCCGTCGCCACATCGAGTTCGCCATCCACGACGAACACCGGGTCCGGGGTCTCCATCTCATTCATCTCTACCCGCCGCGGTGCCTGGGAAAACCCCTGGTTTCGGGATCGGCCAGTCAGCGGAGCAGTCGGCGGAGGATCTTGCCCGACGGCGTACGCGGAATCGTCGCGACCAACCGGAGCGCCCGAGGGAGTTCGGCGCCACGCAGTCCCGCGTCCACGCCGGCCGACCGCAGGTCTGCGAGTGACGGCGGGTCGGAGGCGTCGACCGGCACGATGCACGCCACCACCCGTTCGCCCCACTCCGGGTCGGGTTCGCCGACGACAGCCATCTCGCCGACCCCCGGAACGGCGGCGTACGCCGACTCGATCGCGGTCGGGCTCACGTTCACGCCTCCGGTGATGATCAAATCCTTCAGCCGGTCGACGAGCTCGAGCAGACCGTGCTCGTCGCGCCGACCGACGTCACCGGTGCGCAGCCAATCACCGCGCCAGGACTCCTCTGCGCGCATCGAGCCGTTGCGGTACCCGCGCATGACGACCGGACCCCGCACGAGGACCTCGCTCGAGCTCGGCGCGAAGTCGATCTCAACCCGGTCGAGTTCGTGACCGTCGTGCACACACCCGCCACCGGTCTCAGTGAGTCCGTACGTGGTGACGACGTGCACCCCGGCTTCGGTCGCTCGGGCGCGCAGGGCCGGCGGAATCGGTGCACCCCCGAGCAGCACGCGCCGGAACCGCGCGGCCGCGGCCGCGTCGGCGTCGAGCAGTCTCGCCAAGGTGGTGGGCACGAGCGACACCAGTGAGCACTCCCCCGCGGCGGCTGCCACTGCCGCCGGATCGAAGCGCGGCTGCACCGCGAGGGGAGTGCCGGTGGTGTGGGCTCGAGCGACGATCGCGAGTCCGGCGACCGAGGTGAGCGGTAAGCAGGCGAGCCAGCGGTCACGCGCCGGGTCGACGTCGAGCGCGTGGTGGACGGCCGCGGCCGACGCGGCCAGGCCGGCGGTGGTGAGCTCGACGAATCGGGGTTCGCCGGTGGTGCCGGACGTGGCGACCACGGCCCCGACCGATGGGTCGACCGGCCGACCTTCCGGTCTCGCGTGGCGCCCACTCCCGTCGATCAGGTCGGTGGGACCCACCGCCATGATGAGCTCGCCGAGCCGAGGATGCTCAGGGTCGAAGACGACGACCGCACCGTCGCGATCCCAGACCTGGCGGACGGCGTCGGCCGCGTTCGGGGGAGCCAGGACCACGGCCACGAGGTGCGACTCGTCGGGTCCGGACATGGCTCGCTAGCGTAACGATTGGAGTGATCACTCCCAGAGTTGGAGGAACAGTGACCACGAATCCCATTCGCCCCGGAGCCGACTGGAAGGCCTCGGAGCAGGACTTCGCCGACATCCGTTACGAGGTGGCGGGTGGCATTGCAAAGCTCACGATTTGCCGACCCGAAGTGCGCAATGCCTTCCGGCCCCAGACACTTTTCGAACTGCGCGACGCCTTCGAGATCGCGCGTGACGATCCCACGATCGGTGTCATTGTGCTCACTGGTGAGGGTCCCGATGCCTTTTGCTCCGGCGGGGACCAACGGGTGCGCGGCGACGACGGGTACGTCGGCCAGGACGGCATCGGGCGGCTGAACGTCCTCGATCTGCAGATCCAGATCCGCCGGCTCCCCAAGCCGGTCATCGCGATGGTCGCCGGGTACGCGATCGGCGGCGGCCATGTCCTGCACGTGGTCTGTGACCTCACGATCGCCGCCGACAACGCGCGATTTGGTCAGACCGGCCCGAAGGTCGGTTCCTTCGACGGCGGCTACGGGTCAGGTCTGCTCGCGCGCTCGGTCGGCCAGAAGAAGGCCCGCGAGATTTGGATGCTGTGTCGCCAGTACGACGCGGAAGCGGCGCTGGAGATGGGACTCGTCAACACGGTTGTGCCGCTGGCGGCGCTGGAAGAAGAGACGGTGAAATGGTGTGACGAGATGCTCGGGATGAGCCCGCTCGCACTCCGGATGATTAAGGCGTCCATGAATGCGGCCGACGACGGGCTTGCCGGAATCCAACAGCTGGCCGGTGACGCGACGCTCTTGTATTACATGTCCGAGGAGGCGCAGGAGGGCAAGCGCGCCTACCTCGAACGCCGCACTCCGGACTTCGACCAGTTCCCCAAGCGCCCGTGACCTCGGGCCGCCAAGGCGGGAGCGGTGTCCGGCACCAACGCGCATGACGACGGCGTCGGAGTGGTTGGCCGGCGCGCGGCCGCGCACCCTCGGACTCGCAATCGCGCCCGTGGTGCTCGGGACCGCAGCCGCGACCACGAACGCATCGTTCCGGCCCGAGCGCGCGGTGCTTGCGCTCCTCGTCGCGATCGCATTGCAGGTTGGAGTGAACTACTCCAACGACTACGCCGACGGCATTCGAGGCACCGATGCGGACCGACGCGGACCGATGCGGCTGACGGCCACGGGAACCGCAGCTCCCGCCGCGGTGCGCCGTGCCGCGGTCATCGCGCTCGGCCTCGGTGCAGTCTTCGGCGCCGTGCTCGCGATCATGGTGGATCTGCGGCTACTGCTGCTCGGCGTCGCGGCCATCGCCGCGGCGTGGGGCTACACCGGCGGTCGGCACCCCTACGGATACGCGGGGTGGGGTGAGGTCGCGGTCCTCGCGTTCTTCGGGTTCGCCGCGTGCGCAGGTTCGGCGTACGTGCAGCACGCCACGGTACCAGCGACGGCGTGGTGGGGTTCGCTCGTGGTCGGACTCCCCGCGTGCGCCGTGCTCCTCGTGAACAACATCCGTGACGCCGATGGCGACGCCGTCGCGGGAAAGCGCACGCTCGCGGTCCGGTTCGGACGGCCGCTCGCGAAACGGCTCTTCGTCGGCTGCTTCGTGGGTTCGTTGGTGTCAGTGGTGCTGATCGCGACCTCGGTGCCGGCCGCGGCGATCGGACTGCTCGCGGGGATCTTCGCCGTGGGTCCGGTGCGGTTGGTACTCAAACGGTCCGATCCACCAGGACTCGTCGCAGCTTTGGTGGCCACGGTTCGATTCACGATCGTGGTCTCGCTGTTGACGACGATCGGCCTCGTGATCGGATGACGGTCGAGCACTGGCTCCGCATCGGTGGTCGCAACGTGCTGCTCGTCGAAGGCCCGGCGGGGTGGGGGGAGTGCTCGCCCTTGCCCCGGTATCCGTGCACGGTCGACGCGGCGCGCGCGGCTGCGGAGGAAGCGGCCACGCAGGGTTGGCCTGCGCCGGTTCGATCGGTGGTTCCTGTCAACGGGCTGGTGCCCGCCGCCGCTTCGCTGGACGACGAGCACGCGTGCGCGGCGTGGCTCGGGTATCCGTCGGTGAAGGTGAAGGTCGGTCGCGGGACCCCCGACGAGGATGTGAATCGCGTTGCCCGGGTGCGCGATCTCATCGGGCCGACGGTCGGGCTGCGCGTGGACGCGAACGGTGCGTGGGACGTGGAGACTGCGGTGGCGACCCTGACGCGCCTGGCGCGCTATGACCTCGAGTTCGCAGAACAACCGGTGGCGAGCCTCGGTGACCTGCGAGCGGTGCGGCGCGACGTCGCGATGCCGATTGCCGCTGACGAGTGTGTGCGGAGCGTGGCGGACGCCCAACGGCTGCGCGCGACGGACGCCGCCGATGTCTTGGTCCTCAAGGTCCAACCGCTGGGCGGAGTGCGCGCCGCGTTGGCGATCGCCGACGCTGCGGGCGTCCCGGCCGTCGTGAGTTCGATGTACGAGACCTCGATCGGACTCGCGGCGGGGTTGGCGCTGGCGGCCGCGTTGCCGGCCCTACCGTTCGCGTGCGGGTTGGCCACACTCGCCGAGATCGCCGGTGACGTGACCGCGACCCCGCTCCAACCACGCCACGGTGTCCTGACCATCGACGCGGCGTTTCCGCCCCCGCCGTCGTCCGAACTCCTCGCGCGTTACGCCGTGGCCGCGTGAACGCGGGCGATCACCGTGCTCAGCGCCGCGGGTTGTTCGAGGGGCAGGGCGTGACCACCGTCGAGTTCGATCAACGCGGCGTGGGGAATCCGGGCCGCCATGGCGCGGCCGATCTCGACGTACCGGGTATCGGCCCGACCGACCACGACCGTCGTCGGCATCGTCAGTTCCGCGAGTCGTTCGCCGAGCGGGTCCATCGCCCCTTGGCCGAGGGCCGTCATCTGGTGAGCCAGGCGCGTCGCGTCCATCGTGGCGGCCCGCGCGTCGATCATCGCGTCGTCGCGCGGAAGCGTTGCAAACAACGGTTGGGTGAGCCAGTCTTCGAGAAACGCGCGAACCCCCAACGTGTGGATCTGCTCGGCGCGAACCCGGTCCTGCTCGGCGCGCGCGGCGCGTACCTCCGAGTCGTCGAAACCCGGCGCTGCGCTCACGAGCACCAAGGCGCGCACGAGATCAGGCCGGTCGACGGCGAGCCGCAACGCCAGACGACCACCCATCGAGTACCCGACGTAGATCGCCGGCCCGGCGAGAGTGCCGAGCGCGTCGGCCGTGGCTGCGAAGTCCAAGCCGTCCGGTACTTCGAGCGCCAACGATTCGTGGGCGATCGGAGCGGGCAGTGCATCGATGACCGGCCTCCACGCCGAAGCTGGTTGCGAGAAGCCGGGGATCAGAGCGATTCGCACCGGAGGATGTTGTCATGAGTCGTGATGTCAACACGTCGTTCGCTCGGGTGTTGGTCGACGAATGGGTACGGGGCGGCGTGACGAACGCCGTGATCGCGCCAGGTTCGCGTTCGGCGCCGATCGCGTTGGCACTCGCCGCCAACGCGCGGATTGCCGTGCACGTGATCCTGGACGAGCGGTCCGCCGCCTTCGTCGCGCTGGGATTGGGCCGGGCGACCGGGCGGCCGGCCGTCGTCCTGACCACCTCGGGCACCGCGGCCGCGAACCTGCATCCGGCGATCCTCGAGGCCCACCACGGACGCGTGCCGCTGATCGCGTGCACGGCGGACCGGCCGCCCGAACTCCGCGACACCGGTGCGCCGCAGACGATCGATCAGGTCCGGCTCTTCGGCACCGCGGTGCGATGGTTCGTCGATGCCGAGGTGCCGGCCGATCGCCTCGACGCGGGACCTGCGTGGCGCGCCCTCGGGGCGCGTTCGGTGGCCGAAGCGATCGGGTCGACGCCCGGACCGGTCCATCTGAATCTGCCGCTGCGTGAGCCGTTGGTCCCCACGGGCGAACCCTTCGTCGGCGCGCCCGGCCGCGCGGACGGACGACCGTGGACCGAGTTCTCGGAGCCCCCACGCAGACTCCTCGATTCATCCGAGATCGACGAGCTCGCGACGCGCGTGCTCGCCGAACCACGCGGCCTCGTCATCTGTGGGTGGGGCAGCAGGGTCAGCACCGAGACCGTGCACCGGTTCGCTCGGGCGTCGGGGTGGCCGATCATCGCGGATCCGCTTTCTGGTGTCAGCGGAGACGAGTGCGTGAGCGCATACGAGGCCCTCGCCCGTACCGAACGATTTACGAGCAGTCACGCGCCGCGGGTCGCTTGGCGGGTCGGTGCACCGCTCACGAGTACGACGTTCGCCCGCTGGCTGGACACTGCAGGGACCGAGATCACGATCGTCGAAAGGGGTCTCGGGCGGTGCGACCCGTCCCATTCCGCGGTGGCGGTCATCGACGCTGACGCCGACGACCTCCTGATCGCAATCGCCGCTCGCCTCGAAGCCCTCGCTCCCGATCGTGACCGTTCGTGGGCCGACGAGTGGACGACCGCGGATGCGCGTGCGTTGAAGGCGATCGACACCGCGCTCGACGGGTGGCCCGAGTGCTCGGAGCCTCGAACCGCGCGCGACCTGATGGCGCAGCTGCCGGCCGACGCGACGCTGGTGGTGGCATCGAGCATGCCAATCCGCGAGGTGGAGTGGTTCGGCCGACCGGGGTCACGTTGGGTCATCGCGAACCGAGGCGTCAACGGTATCGACGGCTTCGTCTCGACCGTCTTGGGTGTCGCACTCGGCACCGTCGGACCGGTGGTCGCACTGACCGGAGACCTGAGCTTTCTGCACGATGCCGGTGGTCTGCTCGCGGCCAAGGGAACCAGCGTTGACGTGGTCTTCGTGGTCGTGGACAACCGCGGCGGAGGGATCTTCTCGTTCCTGCCCCAGGCCAACCACCCCGAGCACTTCGAGACGCTGTTCGGCACGCCCCCGACCGTCGACATCGGTGTTCTTGCCGCGGCCCACGGCTTTTCGGTGCGGTCGGTGGGCACGCCACCCGAACTCGCGGGCGCGCTCGTTGCCGCGATGGCGGAACCCGGACCGTCCGTGGTGCTCGTGGTGACGGATCGGGCGCGCAACGTGGAACACCACCGTGCGGTGTGGGACGCGGTGGCGTCAGCGTTCAGCGACGGGTGAGTGCGCGCAGCACCGGAGTGAGTTTCGCGTCGATCTCGTCCCATTCGGCCCGCGGATCGCTCCCGGACACGATCCCGGCGCCGGCGCGTACCAGAGCGGTTGTGCCGTCGATTTCTGCGGAGCGCAACGCGACTGCGATCTCCCCGTCGCCCCGTGCGTCTACCCAACCCACGGGCCCGGCGAATCGGCCGCGACCATGGGGTTCGGCGCGCGCGATGTACTCGAGCGCCCGTGGCGTGGGAGTACCGCCGACGGCGGGTGTCGGATGCAGTGCGAGTGCGAGTCCGAGCGCGCCGGGCGTGTCCATTCCCGCGCGAGCGCGCACAGTGGTGGCGATGTGGGCGACGTCGGCGAGTCGGAGGGCAACGGGCAGACCGACGTCGAGGTCGGAGCACAGCGCACCCAGCGTCGCTGCCAGCGCGTTCACGACGATCGCGTGTTCGCGTTGTTGTTTGCCGGACTGCATCAGCGCTTCGATTGCGTGTTCTTCGGCCGGCCACGGAACGGTCCCGGCGAGGGGGCGAGCGAGTACCTCCGGGCCGGCCCGACTCACCAGGAGTTCGGGCGAGGCACCGACGCTGCCGGCATGGGCGAACAGGTAACGACCCGGCTCGCGGGCCTGGAGACGACCGAGCAGCCAGCGAGGATCGATGGCCCGTGCGGCCTCGACCTGCACCGTGCGCGCGAGCACCACCTTCGTGACCTCACCAGCGCCGATAGCGGCCAGCACGGATTCCACCGCGTGAACCCAGCGTTCGTGCGACGTGAGGCACCGGGTACGAGTGGTTCCCGGACTCGTCATCGGCGCGGTGGCGCGGGCGGGCGGTGCCGACGGCGCGTCCCTCCGACCGATCTCGGTGCGCCAACTCGTGCCATCAGCCGCGCGGCCTTCGACCCATGCGGGAATGGTCACGGTGGCAGTAGCGACCCCGAGGAACGGCAGGCTGCCCACGGCGATGGCTCCGCTGCCGGGGCGATGAACGTCGTCGTGGACCTCGATGTCGCGCAGGCGCGCCTCGGCGTCGCACGCCGGGACTTCCGCGGTCACCCCGCCGGCGACGAAGCCGGATCCGTCTCGGAGCCACGTGAATCCGTCGGGATCCGCGCGGTCGAGCAACTCGCCGTGGAGTGGGACGAGGACCGTCCGCGCCACGAGATTTTGGTGGGACGTGCTCGTGCTGGTCACCATCGGGGTGGTTGGGTCCGTCATGGGCGCCGGCCCGTGATCAGTTGCACCGCGCCGCCAGTGAACGTGCGCCGTCGCACGTCGACGAGTCCGGCATCGGTGAAGAGGTCCACGATGGCGCTCGGATCCGGGAGATACGCCGTGGAAGCCGGCAGGTAGCGGTACGCGGCGCCGTCGCCGAGGAGACCGCCGATGCGGGGCACGGCGTGGCGGAACCAGATCGAGTGGCCGATGCGCGTCAAAGCCCCGGTGGGCTCAGCGGCATCGAGGAGCGAGACCCGTCCGCCGGGACGAAGGACTCGAACGCACTCACGTGCGAACGCAGGGAGATCGGTGAAGTTGCGGAGCGCGAACCCGCACGTGATGCCGTCGGCGGTGACGTCGGGCAGCGGGAGTTGCAGTGCATCGGCGAGCACCAGCGGTGCGACGACGCGCGCGTGTTCGAGCATCCCCGGCGAGAGATCGAATCCGACCGGGCGACACCCGGCCGCGCCGAGCTCACGACACAGGTCGCCGGTGCCGCACGCGAGATCCAACACTCGATCGCCCGGACGTGCGGCCAATGCCTCGATTGCGTGTCGACGCCACCGCCGGTCCTGGCCCAAAGAGATCAGCCGGTTGAGTCGGTCGTAGCTCGGCGCGACCCGATCGAACATCGCCGTGACGGTGGCCCGCTTCTCGTCGCCGGTGGGTAATGGGGTCGTCATTGGTTCCAGCCCTCCTCGATCCGCCGTGCGCCGGCCGCCTGGGCCGCGGCGCGTTCGTCCGGATCGCCGACGGTCTCCAGATGCTCCTGGGCGATCTGAAGCAGGACGCGCCGAAAGTGTTGCGAGACGAGCGTGCCGGTCGCGGGGAGCAACCGACGGAACGTTCGGACCAATCGGGCCGCGCGCTCGTCGTCGCCGAGATCGGATGCCAACAACGGGCGGCGCACGTGCTCGTCGAAAAGTTCCACGGCTGCGTTCGCGACTTCGAGGGTCGCCGCGTGGTGGAGCCGGGCCAACTCGAGGAGTGCAGTGAGCGGCAGGCCGGCGTCGAGGAGTTCGAGGCCGGCCGCGATCACCGCGATGTCCGACGCGGTGAATCGAGGCTCGCCGTCGTGGAGGCGCGGGACCAACAACCCTTCGGCGACGACCGCATCGATTAGCGCGGCAGGGACACCGGCGCGAGCCGCGAGCTCATCGACGGTCAAAAACTCCTCGGTGTCGGATTCGGCGACGGCGGCCGCAAGCTGCTGGTCGATGACGCCGAGATCACCGTCGAGCACCCGGCGCACCATCGCGAGCGTGAACCCGTCGCGCTGGAGTTCCTTGATGCGCAGCAGACGCGCTTCGTGCTCCGCGCTGTACCAGGCGACGCGGCCGTCGCGTACCGGCGGCGCCAGGAGTTGGCGCTTCTGGTAGAAGCGGATGGTGTCGACCGTGACGTCGACTCGAGCACTCAGTTCCTCGACCCGAAACGGTCCGGGGCTCGGCGACGGGGGCTCGGTGGACACGCTCCCATGATAGGAGTGACTGCTCCCATGTTTCGATCCGGACGGCAATGGCCGGTGGCGCCTCAGTCGGTTGAGGCCGCCGCCGGCAATCGACCCAAATCGATGAGCGAGCGATCGAGCTCGGGGATACTGCCCACGCCCAGGAGGCTCATCGTGCGGACTATGTCGGCGTGGAACCATTCGAGGACTCGGTCCACGCCGGTTTCGCCGGCCGCCCCGAGCGCGTAGAGGTAGGAGCGGCCGGCCATGCACGCGTCCGCGCCGGCCGCGAGGGCCTTGACGATGTCGCTCCCGCGTCGGATCCCACCGTCGCAGATGATCTCGGTCCGACCGCCGACCGCATCGGCCACGGGTGCGACGAGCGAGAACGTGGCGGGGGAGCCGTCGAGCTGGCGGCCGCCGTGGTTCGATAGCGCGATCGCTTCCACCCCGGCATCGGCGGCGAGGACTGCGTCGGCGACGGTCTGGATGCCCTTGAGGATGATCGGGCCGTCCCAGACGGAGCGCAGCCACGTGACGTCGTCCCATGACAGCGCGGGATCGAACTGGGTGTTGATGTAGTCGGACAAGGTGACGGGCGACGCGCCGTCCCCCACGTCCCGACCGACGACGTTCGCGAAGCGGATCGGCTCGCTGCGCACGAACGACCACGTCCAGCCCGGATGCAGCGCGCCGTCGACCACGGTGCGCGGCCCGATGGTGGGCGGGAGCGAGAACCCGCGGCGGACGTCTCGTTCGCGGCGGCCGAACACCGCGGTGTCGACGGTGAGGACAAGTGCCTCGTACCGCGCCATGGCGGCGCGTTCGATCATCTCCTGGACGAGACCGCGATCGCGCCACGCGTAGACCTGGAACCAGAGCCGGCCGTCGCTCACGGAGCGGACTTCTTCGATCGAACGGGTGCTGAGGGTGGACAACGTGTACGGCAACCCCGCGCGTTCTGCCGCACGCGCGACGGCGAGTTCGCCCTGCGGATCCGCGATGCGAGTGAACCCCGTTGGGGCGAGGACGAGGGGATAGGCGAGCGGCTGGCCGAGGATGGTCGTCGCGACCTTCACCTTCTTGACGCCGCGCAGGACGCGCGGTCGGAACGTGGTGGCCGCGAAGGCGTCCTGGTTCGCGGCGAGGGTGCGTTCGTCTTCGGCGGCGCCGTCGATGTAGTCGAACACGCCGCCTGGCAGCCGGCGCTTCGCTATTCGACGGAGGTCCGCGACCGATGCAGCACGCGCGAGTCGGCGCTCGATGCGGTCGGTCTCGACCCGTTTGACTCGGACGACGGAGCGGATGGTCTCGAAGGGTTTCACGACGGTTCCCAGCCCACGGGGTCGATCGTATGTGAGAGTTGGCCATCCACCCACGAAAGGCCGAGAACAATGAGCGACCGGTGACGACCCCGAACGAGTGGGACGAGGTTCTCGCGAATCTCGAACATCGACGTAACGCATCACGTGCGATGGGCGGTGACGAGCGCCTGCGCAAACACCGGGACGCGGGCAAGCTCGACGCACGGGCCCGCGTCGCCACGCTGCTTGATCCAGGTTCATTCCATGAGCTCGGCACGCTCGTGGGTGGTGAGGAGGCTCCGGCCGACGCCGTCGTCACGGGCTCGGGTCGGATCGACGGACGCCCGATCATGGTGGCCGCCGAGGATTTCACGGTGAAGGCGGGCACGATCAGCGCCGCGTCCAACTCGAAGCGCTACCGAGTTGCCGAACTCGCGGTCGCAGATCGGGTCCCGCTGGTGATGCTGCTCGAAGGTGCCGGCTTCCGTGCCGACGGGCGCGGCCACGGTGCCCGAACGCCCACGGACCTGATCGCCCAAGCTCGCTGCTCCGGCCGGATCCCGCTGGTGACGGCAGTGCTCGGCGCGTCGGCGGGGCACGGCGCGCTGGTCGCGCCGATCTCGGATTTCTCGGTCATGAGCCGGCACGCGTCGATCTTCACCGCGGGTCCACCGGTGGTGAAGGAATCGATGGGGGAGGAGATCACCAAGGAAGCGCTCGGCGGTCCCGGCGTTGCGCTTGCGAGCGGACTCATTCATAACGTCGGCGACGACGACGCGGCCGCGATCGAACTCGTACGCGCGTACCTCTCGTATTTCCCGTCGTCGGCGTGGTCGTATCCGTATCGCGCCTCCGGGGGTGACGACGGCCCGCGGACCGTCACGGAAATCACGAGCTTGGTACCACTGAACGGTCGCCGCATCTACGACATGCGCCGGGTGGTCGACGTGGTGTTCGACACGAACTCGAGCTTCGAAGTGCAACCCGAGTTCGGACGTTCCGTCATCTGCGCGTTGGTGCGGCTGGGAGGTCAGCCGGTCGCGGTCGTGGCAAATCAACCGCAGGTCCTGGCGGGTTCGATCAGCGCCGAGGCGGCGGAGAAGGCCGCACACTTCATCGCGGTGGCCGACTCGTTTCATCTGCCACTGGTGTTCCTGTCGGACAATCCCGGCGTCCTGCCGGGCAGTGCGTCCGAGCGCGCCGGCATACTGCGCAAGGGCGCGCGCATGTACGCGGCGCAGACCCTCGCCACCGTGCCGAAGTTCGAGGTGACGTTGCGGAAGGCCTACGGCTTCGGCTCGATGGTCATGGCGATGATTCCGTTCGACGGTCAGTCCGGGGTGTTCGCGTTCCCCGCTGCCACGATGGGCGCCATGGGTGCGTCGGCGATGAGTCAGGCTCGCGGGTCCGACGCCGACGAAGCGGAGATGCTGCGTACCCAGGAGGTCGAGGCGTCGTACCGCTCGGCCCAGTCGTTCGGTTTCGACGAACTGATCGACCCCCGGGAGATTCGCAACGTGCTGCTTCACTCGCTCGAGCGCGCACTTCACCGCCGCCAAGCCGTCGCCGAACCCGTCGCCCGCATCGGCATCGCTCCGTAGGCGAAGGACATTCGTGGTTGAAGGGTCGAGCGTCGAAACCGTAGGGTCGCTCGACGCTGGGTGCGAAGACTCCCGTCGTCGACGGCTGAGCGCTGAGGGATCGCAATCGTGACCATCGAACATCCGAGCTCGTTCGCCCCGTCTGTGCCCGACCGCGTCGCGGTCATTGTGGCGAACACCGGCGCGACCCTGACCTACGGCCGACTCGAGGCTCGTTCGAACCAGGTTGCACACGCGCTGCGCGCACGGGGTCTGGGCGTGGGTGATCACGTCGCCGTCTTGGTCGACAATCGCGCCGAGTACTTCGAGATCATCTGGGGTGCGATGCGCTCCGGGCTGTTCGTCACGCCGATCAACTGGCATCTGGCCGCCGACGAAGCGAAGTACATAGTGACGGACTGTGGTGCGACGGCGTTGATCGCGTCCGCCGAGTGCGCGCACTTGGCGGACGATGCTGGTGGTGCTCGTATCGCACTCGGCGGCGAGGTCGATGGCTTCGAGTCCTACGAGGATGTGCTCGCCGCTCAGCCGGCCACACCGGTCGCGGACGAGTGCGAAGGCAACTGGATGTTCTATTCGTCCGGAACCACCGGCCGACCGAAGGGAATCAAACCTTTGGTCGCGGGTCAGCCCCTTGGCGCACCGACCGCCTTCACCGGGATGGTCGCCGGTCTCTACGGCGGGAGCGAATCGACCCGGTACCTCAGCCCCGCACCGCTGTATCACGCCGCACCATCAGGCTGGTCCACCGCCGTGCACCGGCTGGGCGGGACCGTGGTCATCATGCCGCGATTCGATGCGATCGAGTTCCTCGACGCGATCGAACGGTACGCCGTCACCCACGCGCAGGTGGTGCCGACCCATCTCGTCCGGTTGTTGAAGCTGCCCGAGTCCGATCGGAACCGCTTCGACCTGTCGAGCCTCGAAAAGCTCGTGCATGCTGCGGCGCCGTGCCCGCCGGACGTGAAACGCGCGGCGATCGAATGGTTGGGGCCGATCGTCTACGAGTACTACTCGGGCAGCGAAGGGGTGGGATTCTGCGCGATTGGACCAGAGGAGTGGCTCGCCCATCCCGGCTCGGTCGGCCGTTCACTGCTCGCGCCCGTCCACATCGTCGACGACGACGGCAACGAAGTTCCGGCTCGCACCGAAGGTCAGGTGTGGTTCGAGACCACGAGCAGCTTTGAATATCACGGCGACCCGGAGAAGACCGCGGCAGCGTTCGATCACCGCGGTTGGGGCTGTCTCGGTGACATGGGTTGGGTCGACGACGAGGACTACCTCTACCTGACCGACCGCATCTCTAACATGATCATCTCGGGCGGCGTGAACATCTACCCGCGTGAAGTGGAGGACGCACTCATCGGGCATCCCGGGGTGACGGACGTGGCCGTGATCGGTGTTGCCGACGACGACATGGGCGAAGCCGTGCGCGCGATCGTGCAGCCGGCCGCGTCTCCGGCCGACCCTGATGCGTTCGCGCGTGAACTCATCGAGTTCTGCCGCGACCGGATCGCGCACTACAAGTGCCCGCGCACGGTCCGGTTCGTGGACGAACTGCCGCGCCTACCCACCGGCAAGATCGCCCGTCGGCTGCTGCCGCCCGAGCTGAGCGATTCTGCGAAATGAGGAACCGGGCCTGATGGACTTTCGCCTCGACGACGATCAGATCGCATTGCGGCACGCCGTGCGCGGACTGAGCGAGCGGCACTTCGCACTGGGTGCCGTCGCTGCTCGCGAAGACGCGCCGGCAGCGGACCCGGCGTGGCGCGATCTCGTGGCCATGGGAATCTTTGGGTTGCTCGTTTCGGACGGCGATGAGACACCAAGGAACGGAACCGTGACCGCGGCCGTCGCCCTGGAGGAGTTGAGCGCCCACCTCGCCACGGGTCCGATCCTCTGGACCACGATCACGGCGCCGGTGCTGACGGGCGGGGAGATCGAGGCCGGGCGCGTCGCCGGTGTCGTCGTGGTTGGAGACGCGGGCGGCCCGGTGGTGATCGAGCATGCGACCGAGGCCGAGTTCCTGGTCGTTGTCCACCACGACCGAATCGAGCGGGTCGAAACGACGAGCCTCCCCGAGGTGATCGCCGGTGAGCCCTCCGATCCGCTGACGCCGACCGTTGCCTACGAGTCCGTGCCGCGCGGTGACGTGATCAGCGGTCCGGACGAGGCGCGGACGATCCGGTTGGCGGGCACGGTGCTGGCGGCCGCGCAACTCGTCGGGGTGGCCCAGGGTGCGCTCGACGTCGCGGCGGCGTACGCCTTGGAACGTCATCAGTTCGGTGTGCCTATCGGCTCGTTCCAAGCGATCAAACACCTGTTGAGCGACATGTACGTGCGGGTCGAGCTCGCGCGGAGTTCCACGTTCGCGGCGGCCGCCATCCTCGACGACGAACGCGGCGGAGACGCGGCGCGCGCGGCGGGCGCAGCCAAACTGCTCGCCGGCCAGGCCGGTATTGACAACGGCCGCGCCGCCGTGCAGATCCTCGGCGGCATGGGCTTCACCTGGGAAATGCTCCCGCACTACTTCCTCAAGCGGGCCTGGGTGCTGGAGCAAAGCTTCGGGACGGCGGAGTTCCACGCGCTCGCGCTCGGCGTCGCGCTCGGCGCCGGAGTGGTGAAGGCGTGATCGCGTGGACCTGACCTACAGCGCCGAGGACGAAGAGTTCCGTGCGCAACTCCGAACTTGGCTGGACACTGCAGTGCAACGCCAGAGTCCGCCTCCACCTCCGGGCGATTGGCCGGCGCGCCGCGCGTACGACACCCAGTGGCAGCGCACCCTCTACGACGCCGGGTACGCGGGCCTGCACTGGCCCGTCGCCTTCGGGGGTCGGGGACTGCCGGTGAGCCAGCAGCTCGTGTACCTGGAGGAATACGCCCGTGCGAACGCGCCGTACATCAGCGTGAACTTCGTCGGGTTGATGCACGCGGGTCCCACGCTCATCGCCGAGGGCACCGACGAACAGCGCGCGTTCCACTTGCCGCGGATCCTCACGGGGGAGAGCGTCTGGTGTCAGGGTTTCTCCGAGCCGGGCGCGGGGTCGGACCTCGCGTCGCTCCAGACCCGGGCCGTCCGTGACGGTGACCACTACATCGTGAATGGTCAGAAGATTTGGAGTACCCGCGCGCACGTCGCGGACTACTGCGAGTTGCTGGTGCGGACCGATCCGGACGCGCCGAAGCACAAGGGCATCACCTGGCTCATCCTGGACATGCACCAGCCCGGCGTCGACGTCCGACCAATGCGCACGATCGATGGTGAGAGTCACTTCTGCGAGGTGTTCCTCGACGACGCGCGCGTGCCGGTCTCCAATCGCGTCGGCGAGGAGAACGACGGGTGGCGGGTCACCAACGTGACACTGCGCTTCGAGCGCGGCACCGCGTTCGCCCAACACGTCATCACGCTGCGCAGCCAGCTCCGCAAGCTGGTCGACGTCGCTCAGGACACGCCCGCAGTCGGTGGTGGTACCGCATGGGATGACGCCGAGTTCCGGCGCCACGTGGGAAGGCTTGACGCGAGCGTCGACGCGTTGTGGCGCATGACGCAGATGGGAATCGCGGACACGGAGCGAACTGGGATGCCCGCCCGCTCGGGTTCAGCGGTGAAGCTGCGCTACAGCGAGATCACCCAGGAGATTGCGGACCTCCTGCTCCGCACCGTCGGCCGGGCGGCCCTGGCCGGAGTGCCCGGGCCTGCGGCGGACGCGATGCGTGAGTACCTGTGGTCGTTGCAGTACACGATCGCGGCGGGAACATCCCAGATCCAGCGGAATCTGATCGCGGAACGAATCCTCGGAATGCCACGGTGAGCCGACGGATCGAACGAACCGACGTCGTGCATGCGCGCATGGCACGATCCATACTCCCGCCTTGCGAATGTTTCTCGCCTGCTCCGGCAGCGCGGCCACCCTTTGACGTCAGGGATGCGATGAACCGATCCGAACAACGAACGAAGCGACCGTGCGCGTGAGCGCCGATGTCACCGACGGTGTGGGGGTTTCGGTTCAGGACGACATCCTCGAGATCGTCCTCGATCGACCAGAACGCAAGAACGCACTGCATTCCGCGGCGATTGTGAGGATCGTCGGGACGCTCGAAACCGTAGCCACCGACGACTCGTTGCGCGGCGTGATCATTCGCGGGTCCGGTGACAACTTCTGTTCCGGCGCGGACTGGGTCGCACAGAATCGCACCGGCGGGCAACGTCCCCGCACGGGCAGCATTCAGCGCCGAACGCCGGTGCAGGCGCATCGACTTATCCAGCTGATCATGGAGGTGCAGCTACCCGTGGTGTGCGCAGTGCGTGGTTGGGCTGCGGGGATCGGATGCCAGATCGCGCTGGCGGCGGACTTCACGGTGGCGGAGAACTCGAGCCGGTTCTGGGAACCGTTCGTGAAGCGCGGCTTCACCCCCGACAGCGGCGCGACCTGGCTGCTGCCGCGCCTCATCGGGGTCGCGCGCGCCAAGGAACTGCTGATGTTGGGGCGCGAAGTTTCCGGCGCCGACGCGGCCGAGTGGGGCCTGATCCACCGGGCGGTGGCGCCCGCGGATCTCGACGCGGCGGTCGATGAGTTACTGGTTGAGCTCGGAGGTGCGGCCACCGTCGCCGTCGGTCTCACCAAACGCGCGATCCACCGGGCGTTGGAGAGTTCTCTCGCGACGGCGATGGAGACCGAAGCGAACGCACTCGAGTTGTCGTCGCGGTCCCCGGACTTCAAAGAGGGACTGGCGGCGTTCCAGGAAAAGCGATCGCCCAACTTCGGCGGGCGCTGAGGCCACAACGCGGACTCGCGCCCGGTCAGCGCATGGAGCGGAAGCCGTCGCGAATCTCGGCGACGAATCGATCGGGTTGTTCGAACGCGGCGAAGTGACCGCCACGGTCGAGTTCGTTGAAGTGACGGAGATCGGTGAACCGGGTTTCGGCCCAACGCTTCGAGGAGCGGAAGATCTCGTGGGGAAAGACGGAGATGGCGCTCGGGACTCCAATCGGTGTGAAGTCCAGGTCTCGGAACGACTCCCAATAGAGCCGAGCTGACGACGCGGCGGAGTTCGTGAGCCAGTACACCATCACGTTGTCGAGGAGTTCGTCGGCGGTGAGGACCGTGAGCGGATCGCCGTCGGAGTCGGTCCAGGCCCAGAACTTTTCGATGATCCACGCCATCTGGCCGACGGGTGAATCGGCGAGGCCGTACCCCAGGGTCTGCGGACGGGTGGACTGCTGCGCCGAGTAGCCGTTATCCCACGTCATGTAGTGCTGGAGGCCTGCGACCGCAGCCTGCTCGATGGGGGTCATCTCCTCCGACGGTGTCGACGGGATGACGACTGGCATGTTCACGTGGATGCCGGCGAGATGGTCGGGGTGATACGCGCCGATCGCAGACGTGATCATCGAACCCCAGTCTCCACCCTGCGCGCCGAAGCGCTCGTAGCCGAGGCGCAGCATGAGTTGTTCCCATGCCGCGGCGATGCGCCGCACGCTCCATCCCGTGTCACGGGGTTGGTCCGACCATCCGTAACCCGGGAGTGACGGCACCACCAGATCGAACGCGTCCGCCGCGTCGCCACCGTGTGCGACCGGGTCCGTCAACGGCCCGATCACCTTGAGGAACTCGACGACTGATCCCGGCCAGCCGTGGGTCATCACCACCGGAAGCGCGTTGGGTTCCGGCGACCGGACGTGCATGAAGTGGATGCCGAGACCGTCGAGCTCGGTGCGGAACTGTGGGAAACCGTTGAGCCGGGATTCCACCTGGCGCCAGTCGTACGCCGACTGCCAGTGCACCGCGAGTTGCTGCGCGTAGGCCCGAGGCATGCCCTGCTCCCACGGCTCGTCACCGCCGACGGTGGTTTCCTCGTCGGGCCAGCGCGTGCGTTGGAGTCGGTCCGTCAGATCATCCAGCTGGTCCTGGGGTACGGCGACGGTGAAGGGCTCGATCTCGGTACTCATGGCGGCGCACCGTAGACCGCTCAGCCGCTACCGGAGACGCCACTCCACGCGTTTGCCGGAGGCGAAGCGCTCCTGCCCGGCGCGGAACGTGGCGGCGTCAGACCCGATACGGGTGAACAGGTTCGCCATCTCGATCCCCTGGTGGCGCGAGACCTCGAGCGCGGTCCAGAGTGCACGCATCGTGCCTTGGATCGCGAGTGGCGGCGCGTCGGCGATCACCCGGGCCGCCCACGCGGCGCGCTCGCGGAGTTCGTCACGCGGCACCACCTCGGTGACGAGGCCGATCTCGCGCGCTCGCTCCGCGGACATGCGCTCGTCCGCGCCGAGCAAGGACATCCGCATGATCTCCTGGAACGGCATCTTGGTGAGCATCTGGATGGGTTCGAAGGCCGCAGTCATGCCGTAGGTGACGTGCGGGTCGAAGAACGTGGCGTCGTCGGCCGCGATGATGAACTCGACCTCGCCGAGGATGTAGAACGCGCCTCCGCAGGCCATGCCGTTCACGGCCGCGATCACCGGCTTCCAACAGTCGCGTGCCTTCGGTCCCACGTCACGGCCCGGATCGTCGTACATCCAGGGAGTGGGGTAGCCGGGGTAGTCGCCGGCCGCCATGGCGTCGGTGTTGGAGTCCGAGATCGCCTCGTTGCGGTCGATACCAGTGCAGAAGGATTCGCCCTCGGCGGTCAGGACCACACAACGGATGTCGTTGTCGTACCGGACCTCGTCCCACAGATGGCGCAGGTCGTTCTGCATCTGTTGGTTGATCGCGTTGCGGACCTTCGGACGGTTGAGCGACACCCAGGCGATGCCGTCGTCTTTGGAAAAGAGCAGAGTCTCGTAGCTGGACATCGGGCGAGTGTAGGAAGCGGCGAGAGTGCGGACCCCTACCGGATGTCGGGCTCGGTCCGCTGGGTGAGGAAGGCCTGGTGGCCACTTTCGATGTTGGCGTGATCGGTGCCGGCTGATACGAGCATCGAGACCTGCATCAAAGCGTCGCGCCGCAAAGTCTCCTGCGCGAGCCAGGCGGCGCGCACGGTCCCTTGGATTGCGAGCGCAGGAGCAGTCACGATCGCCGCCGCGAGCTCCACAGCCCGATCTCGCACGGGAACCTCTCGCACGATCTCGGACACCATTCCGAGTTGATACGCGCGTTCGGCCGACATCCGTTCAGTGTTCCCGAGGAGTGCAATGCGCAGCGTCTCGCCGAACGGCAACTTCTGGAGCATGTGCACGGTCTCGAATCCGGCGACCATCCCGTAGGAGACGTGGGGATCGAAGAACGTCGCGTGCTCGGCGGCGATGATGATGTCGCACTCGCCGAGCATGTAGAACGCGCCGCCGCACGCCATGCCGTTTACCGCGGCAATGACCGGCTTCCAGAGATCGTTCTGCTTCGGGTTGATGTACTCGCCCGGGTCGTTGAACATGAAGGGCGTGGACACGTGACCTGATCGCGGTGCCGAAGTTGCAGCACCCTCCGCGGTCCGTTCGAGGTAGCCGCCGATCGCCTCTTTCCGATCGATGCCGGTGCAGAAGGCCTTCTCGCCGGCGCCGGTGAGGACGATCGCCTGGACGTCGTCATTGGTGCGGAGCGATCGCCACACCGTCGACAGCTCGTGCTGCATCTGGAGGTTGAACGCGTTGTGGACTTCGGGGCGGTTGAGGGTGACGACCGCGACCTTCCCAATCTCTTCGTACTGAAGGGTTTCGAGGTCGTCCACGAGCTGCTCCGGTGGTCGGTTCGACGGCGGCGCCGGACATTAGTTCGGGTTTGCGCACGTCGGTCGGGGAGTGCGGCGCGACTCGGATGAAGAACCACACTCGGCTCGGCCTTCGTCGAGTCTTCGACTCGGGCTCACGATTCCATGATCGTTGCTCTCCACCATGAACCCATGGATGCATCGAACCCAACGAGCAGAGCACGAGTACCCCGCCGCCGCAGAGTGGTCCGGCGCGCCAGTGTGAGCTTGGGCGTGCTCGCGACGTCTACGCGCCGGCTCGGGTGTGTCGAACGCCGGTCGTCATATGGGTGCACGGCGGCGGATATCACCTTGGCGACAAGGCCTCCCAAGTCCGTGACGAGGTCCGTCTGTTCAATGACCGAGGCTTCCTGTTCATCAGTGTGAACTATCGGCTGACGGTGAAGGGTGATTCGAGCTCTGCGCATTACCCGGACCACTACGACGACGTGGCCGCCGCGGTTGCGTGGTTGCATTCCAATATCGGACGGTTCGGTGGCGATGCCTCGCGCATCGCGCTCCTCGGTCATTCGGCCGGGGCGGACATCGTCTCCAACGTGGCCACGAATCCGCGCTACCTGCGAAATCACCGCCTCGGGTTGCGCGCGATCGCGTGCGCCGGCCCGCTCGACACGGAAGGGTTCGACAAAGTGACGGCTGACGCCGGAGGTGGCGAGGAACGCTCCGCGTGGTCAGACGCGCTCGGGAATGCTCCGGACTTCGAGCGCACGACGTCGGCGATCACGTGGATCCGACCGCACGTGGGAATCCCGCAGACCATCGGCGTTGTACGCGGCACTCCGCAGCGGCGCGGTATCGAACAGGACTACCTCGATCGACTTGCCGCCGCGAGCGTCCGAACCGCGCGGATCGATGCATCCGGTCTGTCGCACGCCGAGGTGAACCGACGGATCGGCGCACCGGGCGACACCGTGATAACGCCCCCGCTGATGAAGTTCCTCGATCGGTGTCTCCGTTGAGCGACCTACGGTGGGGGCCATGGTGAGGGTCTCCGTCAGAGTGGTCCGAGGCAGCGGGCATTGACGGCCGAGCGGAAGTTGGGGGCGAGGTAGAGCAGATCGTGATCGACGGCACCCGATCGTTCAGCGGCCTGGCGGTGCGGACCGTCGGCCTCGGTAATCGACGTATTGATCGCGCGGCCAGTACCGGGTGGGAGTGATCGTGTCGAGTTCGATCAAGTCGGCCTTGAGCTCGTCGTACTCGTAGCAGTTCAACTCGTACTGGTTGCCCCACGGGTCGGCCAGGTCGTATGCCCAGCACAGGTCGAAGTCGACGACGTCATTCGGCATGAGCGGTCCTCCCGAGGGACCGTCGATTCCGTTCGGCAAGGAACGCGCGAAGGCGGCGAAGACGCTCGCTCCGACACTGAACGCGACTCCGGTCTGTTGCCGGACCATCGGGTGTCCCTCGCCGGCTTCGAAGAGCGCCAGCGTGGTCCGGCCGCCGTCGGCGGAGATCTGGAGCGGACCGCCCTCGATGCCCGACGCCCAGAAATCGAATTGCTCGACGGGTTCGAAGCCGAGACGCTCCGCGTACCACGCTGCGGCCTCGGCTCGGTCGGGCACTCGGATGTGCACGTGATCGAGTCGTCCCATCCGGAACCGCATGCCCTCAGTCATGGCATCACCGTTTGCGCCCAGCCGGTTTGTGGCGCGAGCACACAGAACGCGTTTCCCTCAGGGTCGGCGAGCACCACCCAATCGGCATCGACCGGTTGGCCGACATCGATACGCCGGGCGCCCAGTGCGATGAGCCGAGCCACTTCGGCGTCCTGGTCGTCGGGATTCAGGGACGGACGGGGTCGTCACACTCCACGACGACGCTGAACCAGTCGCTTGGCATGTCGCCACCGTAGGCGCACGGAAATCGCCCGCGGCGGGATCGAAGGTGGGCATCGCGCCGGACATTCCCGCCTTCTTCCTGTTCTCCTTGTAGACCTCGGGGCCGAGCACCGGGCGGACCTCTTGCCCGGTCCAGGTGTGGTCGGTGAGGAGCTCGACGGCGACGTCGGCAATGTCCCGCGTGGCGCAACTGGGCAGAGCTCGATCACCAGCGATGGAGAGTAGAACGCGCCCTGGTTGGCAATCGCGGCGGCCCGTCGAGCGAGGTTGTCCATGATTCGGCCGACGCTCGACCTGACGATGGCCCTCGCTGCCGGTCGACTGAAGTCGACATACGCCGCGTGCACGCTGTCGGCGTTGGGGCCGCGGTGACCAGAATCATGGAAGTGCTTCCTGTCGACGTCATGAAGCGCTCTGCATTCCCCGGCCCGAGGCAGAACATGCGAGCGTGGCAGGAAGCCGCGTTTGCGGGAACGAGCCGGCGGCGCGAGTGCATCGGATATAGAACCGCAGAGGAGCGATCGATGGGTTTCTATCGAGACGAGATACTTCCACGATTCCAGGACCAGGTGATGGGCCGCACGCCTAACCGTGCCGTCCGCGCGCGGGTGTGCGAGCAACTCCGAGGTGATGTCATCGAGCTCGGTTTTGGCACCGGTTTGAACGCGCGGTACTACCCGCCCGGGGTATCACGCGTTGTGGCGGTCGAGCCGTCGAAGGTCTGTATGCGGATCGCCGAGCCGAGGATCGCGGCCACGTCGATCGCGATTGAGTACGGCGGACTGACGGGCGAACATCTCGATGTCCCGTCGCACGAGTTCGATACCGCGCTCTCGACCTGGACCCTCTGTTCGATCCCCAACCTCGGCGCCGCACTCGAGGAGCTGCGACGGGTGCTGAAGCCCGGCGGAACGTTTCATTTCATTGAGCACGGACACGCACCCGACGAGTCCGTTGTGCGTTGGCAAGAGCGCATGGAACCCATCAACAAACGCCTCGCCGGCGGCTGCCACCTGACTCGACATATTGGGGAAGACATCGAGCGCGCCGGCTTCGAGATCGAGGCGCTCAACACCTACTACTTCGAGGGCGAACCCAAGCCGATGGGCTACACGTACGAGGGCATCGCCGTCAGTCGCTGACGCTGGCGAGGATGATCGGACTTGGTCCGCCATCCTCGTCTTCGGGGGTCTCGCGAGGTTCGTCCGAACGCTCACGAGCAAACCCGCCGCCCGGGATAGCGTCGTGGCGTGCGTCGTGAACGATCCGGATATCCGATCGGGCTCGTCGCTGCGCTCCTCTTCGGTGCGAGCGCGCCGTTCTCGAAGCTGCTGCTCGATTCCGTAGGCCCGCAGCTGTTGGCGGGCCTTCTCTACTTCGGCGCGTTCGTGGCGGTCGCACCCTTCATCGCGACTCGGCCGCAACGCCAGGAGGCGGGGCTCCGGCGCGCAGACGTGCCACGCCTCGCGATCATCGTCACGACCGGCGGGATTCTTGCCCCGGTCTTGTTGATGATCGGCCTCGAACGGGTCACCGGGGTGGCGGGTTCCCTCCTCCTGAACCTCGAGGGACCGCTGACGCTGGTCGTCGGTATCGTCGTGATGCACGAGTACCTCGGCCGCCGGGCGGGTTTCGGGACCGTCGCGATCTTCGCCGGTTCTGCGCTGATCGGTCTTCGCGGAGGTGCCGGGACGATCGACGGGCTCGGGGTGGTGCTGATCGGCCTGGCGTGTCTCGGCTGGGCAATCGACAACAACCTGACGCAGGCGATCTCCGGCCGAGATCCATTCCAGATTGTGGCGGTCAAGACCGGCGTCGCGGCATCGGTCAACATCTCGTTGGCCCTGGTGCGCGGCGAGACGGGCGCGTCGTGGGGCATCGTCGGTGGCGCACTCGTGCTCGGCGCATTCGCCTACGGGATCAGCATCCTGCTCGACGCCTACGCGTTGCGATTGCTCGGAGCGGCGCGTGAAGCGGCGATCTTCGCAACGGCACCCTTCGCGGGGGCGTTGTTGGCGGTCCCGTTGCTCGACGAGTCGTGGAGCGGACTCGATCTGCTCGCGGCCGGAGTGATCGCCTTCGGTGTGGTGCTCCTCGTCGCCGATCGACACGAACACCTTCATGCGCACGAGCCATTCGAGCACGATCATCGCCATGTGCACGACGCCCACCACCAGCACGACCATCCGTCCGGAGTCGACCCGACCCAACCTCACAGTCATCCCCATCGACACGAGCACCTCGTCCACGCACACGCGCACGTCAGCGACGCCCACCATCGCCACCGCCACCCGGACGGGCCAGCGAGCTAATACCCCCCCCGGGGTAACTTGACTACCCCCGGGGGTATCTGTATGATGGCAGCATGGAACTTCCTCCGGAGGTCGTGTCGGACCTCACCAAGCGTTTGCGTCGAGTTGAGGGTCAGGTCCGCGGCATTCAGCAGATGTTGGCCGAAGAACGTGACTGTCGCGATGTCGTGACGCAGATCTCGGCGGCCAACAAGGCGCTGGAACAGACCGGCTTCGTCCTGGTGGCAGCCGGGCTCACCTGGTGTCTCGAGAACCCTGAGCGGTCCGCCGCCGAGGGGTACGAGCTCGCCGACGTCCAGAAGATGTTCACGAAGCTCGCCTGAGCTCCACCAAGACACGCGCATATCAGTGTGACCCACCCCGTGGTCGGTCGCGCCCGAAATCGAAAGGAAGCGATGACTGTCGTGACGGACCCGCCGACGCCGCCCGGTACCAGGAATGTCGCTGCCGTTCCTCAGCGTGGCGCGTTGGCTCGTTTCGGATGAGCGTCGGCCCGACACCCGCGCCGGGTCATATCGATGGGGCTGCTGATCGCCGCGCCTTTGGCCGTGACGCTCACGTCGGCGTTGTCGGGCGCGGGATGGGATGCGCAGGGCTCGACGGCGCAACGCGTCCGTGATGAGCTGCGTCGCGAGTTCCCGCAGCTCGACCCGCACGCCACCACGATCACCTACTGCGCGAGCGGCTACCGCTCGTCGGCCGCGGCCGCGGCCTCGACCCTCCGCGCCCACGGCTTCGGGTCGGTCGCTGACCTCGTCGGTGGCTACGACGCCTGGACCGCCGCCATACGTCCCGCAGTGCCCCACGCCGCCGATCGCAACCAAGGAGTACCATCCATGAACCCATTCCAACCCGAGGCCAGTCCGACCGAGGCTCATCGACGCGGTTCGGACGTCGTCTTGCTCGACGTTCGCGAGCTCGACGAGTGGTCCGCCGGGCATGCCCCTGGAGCCCGGCACATGCCGCTTGGAACCGTTGACGCGTCGATGCTCGCCGACGACGCGACCGTGCTCTGCGTGTGCCGATCCGGGGGACGGTCCGCCCTGGCCACCGAGTCCCTCAGACAAGCCGGTGTCGACGCTCGCAACGTCACCGGCGGCATGCAGGCCTGGGCCGAGGCAGCCCTCCCGATCGTCACCGACGACGACCGACCCGGCACCGTCGCCTGAAACCACATGCAACGTCACGAACGCGTGTTCATCAACAATCGGGTCGCTCGCGCGGACGCGGTCGCTCATGCCTGCCTGGCTTGAGATCACCGCGGTCGGGCTCGCCGTCGGCGTGCTCTTCGGAATCTTCGGTGTCGGGGGATCGAGTTTTGCGACGCCCGCGCTCGGGCTGATCGGCGTGCCCGGGCTCATCGCCGTCGCTGCGCCACTCCCCGCGACGATTCCAGCTGCGCTTGTCGGCATGGTCGCCTACGTACGACGAGGCCAGGTGGAATGGCCGATCGCCCGCTGGTGTATCTACGGCGGGGTCCCGGCGACTGTCGTGGGCGCCGCGATGTCGAGTCGCGTCGGCAGTTCAGGACTCCTCATCGCGTCGGGTGTCGTGCTCGCTGCGGTCGGCGTACGCCTCATCGTGCCGGCCCGCACGCGAGCGCAGCACATGACATCGCGCCGTCGGCCTGCCCTCGTGATACCCGCGGCCGCAGTCATCGGCTTCTTCACCGGACTCCTCGCCAACGGCGGTGGCTTCCTGCTCGTTCCGCTCTTCGTCCTGGTGCTCGGCCTCACCATGCCCGAATCCGCCGGCACCAGCCTCGTCGTCATCGCCGTCCTCTCGATCCCGACGCTGATCACCCATTGGGCACTTGGACATATCGACTGGGCCGTCGCAGGCGCGTTCGCGCTTGGTTCGATTCCGGGCGCCGCCGCGGGCGCGCAACTCGCGCAACGTCTTCCGGCCGACGCGATGAAGCGCGGGTTCGGCATCATGCTGGTCGGCTTCGCGATCTACTTCGTCGCCCACCAGGTCAGCGTGGGCTGAGCGGCCGAAGCGCCTCGGGAAGAGCATGCCCCCGGGCGCGCGTGATTGATTGGTCGGGGACTCGGTACCATGAAGGGCCAGAGACCAGCGAACCGCCGAAGGTGGTGCACGATGCCCGTAGTCGTCAGCGAGATCCTCGGGTGGGAAATTTTGGTCCCGCTCGCTCTCTTGGTGGTGTTCTTTGGTGGTTCCAAGATCCCGCAACTTGCCCGTTCACTCGGCCAAGCACAGAACGAGTTCAAGAAGGGTCTCCGCGACGGCGCCTCGGACGGCGAGGACAAGCCCGTCGAGCCGCGAGGCTGACTCCTCGGCCTGAACGCCATTGCAACCCACGCAGCCACGAAGGCTGCGGTTGATCACGACAAGCCCACCGCTAGAGGCGGCACCTCGTGGTATGTTTATTCAGTAACTTATATACTTACTAATGGAGTGCTCGGTGCCCAGCTACGACAATCTCATCCAGGTAGCCCGGTCGGTGAAGCGCGACCTTGATCACGACTCGAAGGCCTTCCGGAGCTACGAACGGATGGAGCTCACGAGCCGGCTGCGAACGGTATCCGGCGAGCCCACGACGCGGATCAAGCTTTCGCTCGGGGCCGATCTCGAACGTGCCCTGAGCGACCAGGGACTCCGTTGCTACCCGCGTCTGACCGAAACGACGACCGGCGATCGGATCCGAATCTTTCGCGCTGGGTCCACCGTCGGCGATCTCCTCGACGCGGTGTTGGTGCCTTCCCCAGATCACGATCGCCGGTTGGCGGAAGCGCTCAAGAAGTTCAAGGGAACGTGGGAATGGGATCGCGGCTCCCATACGGGCGCCTCAGAGACGACAGCGGCCGAACTGTTCGCCAAGCTCCTGCCGCGTGGAGAACAGCTCGAGTATGTGCGGTCACTCGACGACCCCGACCTCGCGACGACGTGATCCTGCTCGATGATCATTTGGTGCGCGATCTCGTAGCGGGTGAGTTGCCAAGCGAAGTCGAGGAACCTGAGGAGGAATTCGCGACGACGAACCTCTGGCTTGTGCGCTTGGCCGGCGCCCTCACGCGGCAGGGGATCTCGAGCTCGCTATCGGGAAGCATCAAGGGGCTCGGTGAAGCCGACGCGATGCGATTCCGTCAACACTTGACCGAGCGGGTGGAACTCCTGACGGTGTTGCCCATGCGGGACATCGTGTGGTCGATTGCCGAACTCCAACAGCGTCACCGAGAAGCCGGTCACCTGCTCAGTACTGCGATGGCCGAGGTCCTTGCGGCCGCGCATGCGCTCGGTGCCACGATCGCCGTCGCCGAGGATGACGTTGGGCCAGGGCTCCAAGCCGCGGCCGCGGCTGACGACATCTCGTTCCGCATCGTCGCTCGTGGATAGCTGAGGCATTCCAGGGCGTCTCACCGCTGTGGCGAGCCCGCATCGTGCTCACAACCGTGATGCGGTTGTGGCCACGCTGGCGACTGACGCGCCGAGCACTTCGTCGACGGCTTCACGGGTCAGGTCATCGCTGTCCGGCCAGAGGTGTGCGTAGGTGTCGAGAGTCTCGCTGGCGCTCGCGTGTCGGAGAGGCGTCGGACCCAGCCCTTCCCAGGGTGGGCGTGACGTTCGCGATCGGGTGGCTGCCGAAGGTCGGCAAAGCGTGACGCTCCATATGCGACTCGACCTGAGCGCGGGAGGACGCGACCTTCCGCTGACCGGGCGCGACGCTTGACGCCCCACGCTCAAGGGACATCAATGGACGCCTGAGTGATCGTGCCTCACCCGACCCGCACACCTTCGGCGATCTGCTGAAGTTGCGCGTCGTCGAATCTGAGTCCGGTAACGGACATCACGGCGTCTTGATCCACAACCCAGAAGAGCGACCGCCAACCGAGGGGATCGGAGTACGCGATGCCGGGCTGATCATGGACTCGAGTATCCGTCGGCGGCGGAAGCGAGATCCCTGCTTGTTGGCTCTGAGTGACGAGATCGGCAGCGAGCGCACGCTTCTCGGCGAGCACCCGGACTCCAACACCGTGCCCTGTCGTCAGGTTCGTCGTGAGGGTCGGGGCGAGCCCAGAGGCTGAAAACCACCGGATGTGCGCAATCCCGCCGGTCGGAGTTGGTAGCTCCTTCCTCCGAATCTCAACGAGAGACGCCGGTAGTCGAGCCGGCTCGTAGGTGCTGACACCCGAATCGGCCTTGGCAGTTGGTGCCGAGGGCAAAGGGTTGGTTGCGGCCGTCGGCTCCACCCGGCCGACTTTGGCCGCCGTTTCCGTCCCGCCACAGGAGCCGACGAGAAACCCGGTGACGACGACCGCGGCCAAGAGCGGGCCGCGCCTCGATGCGCAGAGATGTTGCGGCATTCCAACCGCCCTTCCCGTGAGGCCGGAGCGTCACGAGCGTATTGGACAAAGGTCTTTGGCGGATAGTGCGGGTCTTTCGTGTCTCTTGACGCCACGTCCGTCGAAGCGAAGCGCGGACCCGGCGTCGGCGGAAATCCCTTCGGGGCCTTGATGCCCGCAGCCACGAAGGCTCTCTCTGCAATCACAGGAGCAGCGATCACTCCACCGAACTGATCGGGGATTTCGCCGGTGGAGGATGGGTTTCGTACATCCGAACTGCGACGACCAGGCCCGATGCAGCGGTGAGCGCAGCGACCGTCCAGATCGCCGCTTCGATGGAGACGAGGTCGGCGACGATGCCGGCGAGGAGGGCGCCGACGGCGAACCCGGCGTCGCGCCAGAGTCGGTAGATGCCAACGGCTCGCGCCCGCCAGGCGGGATGTGCGACATCGCCGATCGCAGCCAGCAGGGTCGGGTAGACCATCGCAGTTCCGGCACCGAGGACCGCGGCCCCGACCGCCCACGCAGTGAAGCCTGTCGTCATCGCGATCCAGCCGATGGCGACGGCTTGGGTGAGCATGCCTCCGGCGATGAGTCGTTTCCGTCCGATGCGGTCCGAGAGCCCACCGGTGTAGAGCTGGCCGAGGCCCCAGATCGCGGGGTAGATCGCAGCGAGGAGGCCGATGCGGCCGATGGAAAGCCCGGCGCGGGCGAAGAAGATCGGAAACAAGCCCCACGCGAGGCCGTCGTTGAGGTTGTTCACCAGACCGGCCTGCGAGCACGACGACAATGCCTTCTCGCGAAACGACGTCAGCCTGAAGACCGCGCCTGTCGATAGCCCTTCGCGGAGTCCATCGTGCGCGGCGGTGTGGTTCGCGGCTTCGTGACGCGCGTGCCCTCGGGTCTCGCGAACGAAGAGCGTCGACAGGCCGAGTCCGAGGCCCGCGTACGCGACTCCGAGAAAGAACGGTGCGGGTCGCAGTCCGTGTTGTTGTGCGATGTAGCCGGTCGCGAACGCGGTGACCGCGACCGCGCCGTACCCGGCGGCTTCGTTGAGTCCCATCGCGAAGCCGCGTCGCGCGGGACCGACCAGATCGATCTTCATGATCACGGTCGTTGACCAGGTCAGGCCCTGGTTGATACCCAGCAAGACGTTGGCGAACACGATCCAACCCCACGACGGGGCCCACATGAGAAGAAAGGGGATCGGCACGCCGACGATCCAACCGGCGACGAGCACGGGCTTGCGACCGTACCGATCCGACAGGGTGCCGGCGAAGAAGTTCGTCGCCGCCTTCACTGCGCCGAACGCGACGATGAACGTGAGGGTGGCGGTGAACGCGTTGAGGTGAAACTCGCGCGTCGCGAGGAGGGGGAGGACCGTGCGTTCTTGGCCGATCATCCCGCCGACGAGGGCGTTGACGCCGACGAGCAGTGAGAACTGCGCGAGGTTCTCGCGTAGCCCGAGACGGATCGGCGTCCCGCGCTCGGCTGCGTTGATGGTCATTCGAGGGCGCGGCCGGTGGCACTTGCCCAATCTTCGGGCCCTCCCGCGAGCACGGACACCGCGGTGTGTCCATGCGCGCTGAGAATCGACGCGGCGGTCATGGCGCGTTCTCCGTGACCGCACATCACCGTGACCGGTCCATCGGGGAGCGTGCTTGCGGAGCGGTGCATCTGGCCGAGTTCGATGTTGATGGCGTCGGGTAGGTGGCCGGCGAGGTATTCGTTGTCTTGGCGGACGTCGATGACCGTGGACGCGATCGCGCTCGGGTCGACGAGTTCGATTCGTTCCTCGGCGATGCCGGCCGCTCGTGAGGCGTCCATGCCGCCGTCCAGTTCACCGGCGAGGTTCTCGTAGCCGACGTTCAGGCATTGGCGAACGAGCTCGGCGCGATTCTGATCGGCGTTGAGGACGAACACGAGAGGTCGGTCGGGTTCGACGAGCCAGCCGAGCCAACTCGCGAACACGGGTCGGAGTTCGATCGACAGCGCGCCGGGGAGGCGACCGGCCGCGAAGTCTTCGATCGGACGGACGTCGACGAGTGCCGCGCCCTTGGCGATCAGCGCATCGAGGTCGGCGATGCTGACGCGCTCGAGCGGAGGCGGGGTGCGATAGAGACGTGGTCCGCGCCGGTTCACTTCGGGCAGACGTGAGAAGTAACTCGGGAACGAGCCGAAGCCGGCGGTGAGTTGCGCGACGAAGGTGTTCTCGTCGCGTTCGCTCAACAGGGGATTGGTCGCTCGTTCGTGTCCGATGGTGGTCGTGCGCGCGGATGCACCCGGTGCGGAACAGAATGAGCCGGCTCCGTGGGTGGGGTAGACGGCAAGATCCTCCGGCAGGGTGAGGATCTCGTCGCGGAGCGCGCGGAATAGCTGGCGGGTGAGGTCGTCGCGCGGCGCCGGGCCGAGGAGGTCGGTCCGACCGACCGCTCCGACCATGAGCGAACCACCGCTGAACAACGCGGTCGGCTGTCCGCGCTCACAGAGGAGGTAGGCGAGGTGGTCCGGTGTGTGTCCCGGGGTCGCGATCGCGCGCAACACCACGTCGTCGCGGAGTTGAATCTCGTCGCCGGCCGCGACGTCGCAGTGCCCAACCTCCAGGTGAGCACCCTGCGAGGCGAGAAACGTCGCACCTCGTGCCGCAAGTTCGGGACTGCCGGAGACATAGTCCGCGTGAGAGTGCGTATCGGCGGTGAACGCGATTTCGAGGCCGCGCGCACGCGCCGCGGCAAGGTGATCCTCGGGCAGGCGGGGTGGGTCGACGACCAGCGCGCGGCCGTCGCCCAGATCGACGAGATACGACGAGTGACCAAGGCCCTCGTCGACGAACGCGACGATGTCGATCATCGACGCGGGACCGTCGTCGCCAATGAGGCGAGTGCGCTGAGTGATTCGGGCAGTTCGTGCCGGCGCAGCTGGCGACCGCGTACTTTGACGAGGAGCACTCTTCGCCAGAACGTGGCGGGATGCAGTCCAAGCGACACCGTGACGGCGCATCCGTCAGGCGCGTGGTCGACCTCCCAGGTCCAGTCGGCGTAAGACGGATTGCCGTCGTCGGTTTGCGAACGGTACATGAACCGCCGCATCGAGGCGTCGAGTTCGACCACGGTCGAGCGGCTTGGCCACGTCTGGCCGAGCGCGGAGAGTTCGACGACCCATTGACACCCGGTCGTCAGCTGTTCGGGCGCCTCGACGAACCGGACGATCTTGTGGTTCCACTCGGGAAGGCGCCGGGGTTCGGTGAGAAGTCGGAACACGTCGTCGGGATCGGCGGGGATCGTCCGGGTTGCGGTGTAGTCGCGCATAAGGCCTCCTCGCGGTTGGTGACGACATCTTCCTCGAACTCACGCGTATTGTCAAGTAGTTGCTTGAAGACTTGACAAAGAGTGAGCTTGATCGCACAATGGCACCCATGAGTGATCGAGAAGCCAAAGCCGCTCTCTTCGACGGGTTCGCCGAAGTCGCGAAGGCGTTGGCCAGCGGGCGCCGGGCCGAGATCGTCGATCTACTGGCCCAGGGTGAGCGCTCGGTTGACGCAATCGCCGGTGAGATCGACCAGAGCGTTGCCAACACGTCGCATCATCTCCAGGCTCTGACCCGAGCCGGGTTGCTGTCGAGTCGACGCGAAGGAACCCGCGTGTTCTATGCGTTGGCGAGCGCGCGCGTTGGCGAGCTCTGGGCTGCGGTACGAGACGTCGCTGCAGAACACGTCGCGGGTATCGATCGGCTCGCGGCCGCATATGTGGGGGATCGCGGAGATCTCGAGGCGATCACCCGCGATGAACTCGCGAGACGTCTCCGGCGCCGCAATGTCGTGGTGCTCGATGTTCGACCGACCGCCGAGTACGCCGCCGGTCACATTCGCGGCGCGCGTTCGCTGCCTCCGGACGAGGTACGCGCGCGCTTGCGCACCATCCCCAAGGACGCTGAGATCGTGGCGTACTGCCGCGGGCCGTACTGCGTCTACGCCGACGACGTCGTCCGTGCCCTGCGCCGCCGGGGGATCCACGCCCGCCGCCTCGAAGACGGGTTCCCTGAATGGAACCGCGCGGGCCTCCCTATAGCAGTCGGCACAGGAGGCTGAAAGATGACCGAGGACCTCGTGGTCGACGTCGAAACGCTGCGCGAACAAGTGCGCGAGAAGTACCGAGAAGTCGCGGTCGCGCCGCACGCCGAGTACCACTTCCACGCCGGCCGTCCACTCGCGCGCAAGCTCGGCTACGACGCTGCCGTTGTCGATGCGTTGCCCGATCCGGCGGTTGAGTCCTTCGCCGGAGTCGGCAATCCGTTCTCGCTGCGCACGATCGTCCCGGGGGAGCGCGTCGTCGACGTCGGCTCGGGTGCCGGCTTCGATTCGTTCGTCGCGGCTGCATTTGTTGGTGCCGACGGACGCGTCGTCGGGATCGACATGACCGCCGCGATGCTCGCCAAATCGCGTTCGACCGCCACCCAAATGGGTCACACGCACGTCGAGTTCCGCGAGGGCTTCGCCGAAGCGCTACCAGTCGAGGACGGCTGGGCCGATGTTGTCATCTCCAACGGCGTGATCAACCTCTGCGCCGACAAACGAGCGGTGTTCGGCGAACTCAACCGCGTGCTCCGCCCCGGAGGCATCCTGCAGTTCGCCGACATCGCCAACGGCCGCCCGGTCCCGCCAGAGGCCTTACGCGACATCGACCTCTGGACCGGCTGAATCGCCGGAGGGCTGCCCCGTGCGGGCTGGCAGAAGATGCTCGAAGACGCAGGCTTCACGGACGTGCAGATCGGCCCACCGGTCGACACTTTCGCCGGCGCAACCGGTGAAGAGAAGGCACACGCCTATGAAGTGTTCGGTTACGCGTTTCTCGCCCGCAAACCCGAGAGGGACTGAGCATGACCACCGCGAAGATCGGACTCGTCCTCGACTGTGCGAACCCCGAGCAACTCGCCGAGTTCTGGGCGCCTGCACTGGGCTACGTGTCGCTGGGCAGTGCCGGGAACTACGTCGTGCTCGTCGACGAAGCGAACGCGCAGCCCAGCTGCTGCTCCAGCGAGTGAGAGACCGGGGCACCCGAGAGCGGCTGAGCGGCTCCGCGACAGCCCACATTCAGGTAACTACGAAAGGAAGCGATTCGATGAATCCGAACAAGGCACTTTGGGAGAAGGGCGATTTTACTCGCATCGCCGCGAGCATGCGCGAGAGCGGCGAGGCGCTCGTCAAGGACTTGAACATCACCAGCGGGCTCAAGGTCTTGGATCTCGGATGCGGTGATGGAACGACAGCAATACCGGCTGCTCGTCTCGGCGCCGACGTGTTGGGCGTCGATATCGCGAGCAACTTGGTCGCGGCCGGGAACCGACGCGCCGAGGCCGAGGGGTTGACGAACTGCCGGTTCCAAGAAGGGGACGCGTCGGACTTGCACGATCTGGGGGATGACTCGTTCGACCTGGTCGTCAGCATGTTCGGAGCGATGTTCGCACCGAAGCCGTTCGACGTGGCCAAGGAAATGGCGCGCGTGACGCGGCCCGGTGGCCGGATCGTCATGGGTAACTGGATTCCCGGCGATCCGACGCTCGTCGCGCAGATCTTGAAGATCAGTGGCGCGTACGCACCGCCCCCGCCCGAAGGCTTCATCAGCCCCGTGACGTGGGGCGTCGAAGCCAACGTCGTCGAACGCTTCACCGGCGCGGGAGTACCGGAAGAGAAGATCTCGTTCGCCCGCGACACATACAACTTCAACTACCCGGAGCCACCGTCCGCCCTTCTCGCTGCATTCCGCACCTACTACGGGCCGACGATGAATGCGTTCGAAGCGGCGGACGCGAACGGTCGCACCGCCGATCTGCAGAACGAGTTGGAAGCGCTCTTCAACAGCCAGAACGCGAGCCCGAGCAACGACACCACCTCCATCCCGGCAACGTTCCTCCGGGTCACGGTCGCTCCCTGAGGTCGCGGACACGATGCCTCCGGATCGGGTGACGAACGATCAGCAGCAGCACTGGTCCAGCGTGTTCGCTGACAACCCGGACATGTACGGGACGCATCCGAGCGAGCCCGGGTGTTTCGCGGTTGACGTGTTTCTACGCGACGCATCCCGCGACGTGCTCGAACTCGGTGCCGGGCATGGACGTGACACGATCGCGTTCCTGAAGGTTGGTCTGCGCGTCACGGCGCTCGACTACGCCGCTGACGCCCTTCGCTGCATTCGGGAGAGAGCCGTTGGGCTTGGAGTGGCGGAGACATTGACAACGGTTGTTCATGACATTCGCGAGCCGCTGCCGCTGACCGCCGAAAGCGTCGACGCGGTCTATTCGCACATGTTGTTCAACATGGCGCTCAGCACGCGGGAACTTGACGCGCTCACCGCCGAAGTGCATCGCGTGCTGCGGTCTGGTGGGTTGCACATCTACACGGTTCGCCACACCGGAGATCCGCACTACGAGACTGGCGTCTCGCGAGGCGACGCGATGTTCGAACACGGCGGGTTTGTGGTCCACTTCTTCGACCGGCCGTTGGTCGATCGGAGGATGTCCCACTCGTTGTTGAAGTGGGGTGACGGTCGGTGTTCATCTCATGCGACGTTGGCAGTCTCGCATGCGGGTGAAATCGATGCAGCGTGTGCGGCGAGCGCGGCAGCGAGTTTCGGCATTTGGGTGTGGCCGCGCAGCCGCCGGTATTTGCGTTCGGCGTTGAGGATCCCCGCAGCGCACCACCGTTTGATCATGGTGCCGTCCCGCCACCGTTTCACGTTCCGGGTCGTGTCTCGTGCGACCGAGATCGTCGACTCGATCGGGTTGGTGGTGGTGAGGGTCGCTGCGAGCATTCCAGTGATCCCGAGGCGGCGGACGGTGAACATCTCGTCGAGTCCTTCGAGCATCGAGCTGGCGGCGTCGGGATACGCGAGGCGGATCGACGCGGCGAGTGCGTTCACTTGCCGGCGACCCGCGTCGACGTTCTCGTTCGCGAACGCGGCTGCGAGTTTCTGATCGATCCGACGCTGCCGGTCTTTGGGCAGGTGGCCGGTCAATGCGTCGCTTATGCAACGTGCACCGCTGGATGAGGGCGAGGCCGCCGAACACGTCGCGGACCGCCCCGGCGAGTGCTTTGGCACCATCGATCGCGATCAACAGTCCGGTCTCGGCGTTGAGGCCGCGAGCGACGAGATCGGCGAGGAGTGACTTCACGATCGTCTTGTTCTCGGTGTCGCCGAGCCAGAGACCGACTGGAACTTTCGTGCCATCCGCGGTGATC
>JANYJV010000085.1 GCA_025361725.1 Acidimicrobiia bacterium
CGGGAGCCGAAGGTGAGGGACACCGAGCACGCGGGTCCACCGGTCCGCGCCCCGAACCGGGGCCCGAGCGGCCTGCGACGCAGTCGCATGAGCGGGAATATGGAACACGTTCTAGTCTTGGCGGTGATGACGACGACGCAGTTCAACGACGATTTCCGGTTACTCATCGGCGGCTCGTGGGCCGACGGTGCCAACGGCACCTATCCGATCATCAATCCAGCAACCGAGGAGGTCGTCGGGCACGCACCGGAGGCCTCGGCGCAGCAAGCGCAGGACGCCGCCGGCGCCGCGCGCGAAGCGTTCGCCTCGTGGTCTCGCACGACCCCGGAGGAACGCGCCAACCTGCTCGATGCTGCGGGCACGGCACTCCTCGCCCGGCGCGACGAGTTCATCCCGCTCGTGATCGCCGAGACCGGCTGCACCGCGACGGTCGGCAAGTCGATGCAGGTACCCCAAGCCGCGATCCGGTTCCAGCGCTACGCCCGTGGCGCGTACGAGTCGCCGGTCATCCCGTTGCCACCCCAAGAGATGGCAGGGACACCGCTCGCGCCCGGCGGTCTGATCGGTGCCATCGCCCGACGTCAACCCGTCGGCGTGGTGGCGTGCATCACGTCGTACAACTTCCCGATCGTGAACATGGTCGGCAAGATCGCACCGGCGCTCGCGATGGGCAACACCGTCATCGTGCGCCCGGCGGGTCAAGACCCGCTCGCGATCATCAAACTCGTCGCACTGCTCGAAGAGGTCGGCTTTCCGCCGGGCGTGGTCAACCTCGTGTCCGGGTCGACGCCCGAGAGCGGTGAGGCGCTCGTCGCGTCACCGGCCGTCGACATGGTGAGCTTCACGGGCTCGAGTGGTGTCGGTGCGCGGATCGGCGAGGTCGCCGGGCGCGGGATGAAGCGCCAGCTGCTCGAGCTCGGCGGCAAGGGCGCGGCACTCGTGCTCGACGATGCCGACGTCAAGAACGCAATCGGCATGATCGCCTCCGTGTGGACGTTCCACTCGGGCCAGATCTGTACTGCGCCGACGCGCGCGATCGTCCATCGTTCGATCTATGACCAAGTGGTCGCGGGTCTTTCGAAAATGGCGGGCGTGCTGAAGGTCGGTGATCCGATGGCGCGCGACACCGTCGTCGGTCCGGTCATCACCGAGGCCCACCGCGGCCGGATCGAGGGCTACATCGCGTCCGGCAAAGAAGAGGGCGGCGAGGTCGTCGCCGGTGGCGGTCGTCCCGCGCACATGGAGAAGGGTTGGTACGTCGAACCGACGCTCATAGCCAACGCTCGAAGCGGAATGCGGGTCGTGCAAGAAGAGATCTTCGGGCCGGTGGTCGTGGCGATCCCATTCGACGATGACGACGAAGGCATCGCACTCGCGAACGGCACCGAGTTCGGCCTGTACGACTACGTCTTCAGCGGTGACAGCGCCCGCGCCATGGCCGTGAGCCGGCGCATGCGCGCCGGCAACATCGGGATCAACACCGTGCAGCGCAACCAGGAGACGCCATTCGGCGGCACGAAGCAGTCCGGGGTCGGCCGCGACGGCGGGTCGTTCGGACTCCACGTCTACAGTGACCTCCAATCGGTCGTTTGGGCGTCGTGATGGCTGCGCAGATCGAATCGGTCTCGATCGTCCCGGAAGGCGCGCTGGTCTACGGGATCCAACTCCCGGTGCAGGCGTTGTCGGTCATGACCTCGATGCCGTGGGAACGTGAGGGTGCCGGACCCGCGGAGTTGCTACAGGCCGCGCAAGCTGCGGACGCGGCGGGGTTCTTCTACATCGCCGTCTGTGACCACGTGGCGATCCCACGTGAAAAGGCCGAGACGATGTCGACCACGTGGTTCCACCCGGTGGCCACGCTCGGATGGCTGGCCGGTCAGACGAAGCGGGCGCGGCTGATGACCAACGTGTTCGTCCCTGCGTACCGCCATCCGCTCGAGACCGCCAAAGCCTTCGCCACCCTCGACGCACTGTCCAACGGCCGAGTCATCCTCGGCGTCGGCGCCGGCCACGTGGAAGGGGAGTTCGAAGCCTTGGGGATCCCCTTCGCCGAACGCGGGCGCATCACCAACGAAGCGATCGACGGCATCATCGAATCATGGTTGAACGAATACGTCGGTGACGTCGGGCTGGCGCCTCGGCCGGTCCAGCAACCTCGCCCGCCGGTCTGGATCGGTGGTTCGTCGAAGCCCGCGCTCCGAAGAGTGGCCGCCCAGGGTGACGGCTGGATTCCTCAGGGCACGCCGCGCAAGTTGATGCCGGAGTCCATCGCCTACCTCCACGCGCAGCGTGACGAGGTGCGCCCCGGCGCCAGCTTCGATATCGGGATGATCACCGAGCTCATCTACGTCGGCGACCCGGAGTGGGACACACCGAAGTACACCCTCACCGGCGCGCCCGAGCGGATCGTCGAATCGCTGAACGAATACGGCACGATGGGCGTGTCGCACCTCCAGCTGCGGTTCGCGGCACGATCCATCGACGAGTTGTGTGACCAGATGACTCGCTTCGGGGCCGACGTCGGCCCGCACCTGTCCCGCTGAACGGAGCGACCATGCCTTTTCTCACGATGCGTCACGATTTCCGCGCCCCCGTCGATGGTTCGAGCACCTTGGCCGAGATCTACACGGCCGCGATGGAGCAGTTCCGCTGGGCGGACGAGCACGGTTTCGACTTCGGTGTCATCTCCGAGCACCACGGTTTCGACGACGGGTGGATGCCCGCGCCGATCACCGCGGCGGCGGCCGTCGTCGGTGCGACCAAGCGCCTCCCGATTCTGCTCTCGGCGGTGATCCTCCCGTTGCACGATCCGATCCGCATCGCGGAGCAACTCGTCGTGCTCGATCACCTGAGCCGAGGCCGAGTGTGGACCGTGCTCGGCGCGGGATACCGACCCGAGGAGTTCTCGATGGCCGGCGTCGAGATCAAACGGCGGGGCGCCACGCTCGAATCTCACATCGAAGTGATGCTCCAGGCGTTCACCGGCGAACCGTTCGAGTACGAGGGCCGCACGGTGCAGGTGACGCCGCGTGGCTTCACGGATCCTCACCCGCCGATTCTGGTGGGTGGTGGCGTCGAAGCCGCGTCCCGACGCGCCGCGCGTCTGCGGCTGCCGATGATGCCGATGAACGCTGATCCGGCACTTCCCGAGTTCTACGCGGACGAGGCGAAGAAGGTTGGCTTCGAAGGTGGGTACGTGATGCGGCCTTCCGGCCCCACGTTCATTCACGTGACCGAGGATCCGCAGAAGACGTGGTCCGAGATCGGGCCGTACGTCTTGCACGAGGCGCAGACGTACGCCCGCATGCAGACGGGCGGCCAACACTCGGCTCCGATGGTGAAAGCTGAGACGATCGAGGATCTGAAGGCGGCGCCACAGGTGCTGGTCGGCACGCCCGATGACATCGTAGAACGGGCCGGGTCGATCGCCACCGGTGGCGCGTTGACCTTCAACCCACTGGCCGGCGGGTTGCCGCCGAAGCTGGCATGGGAAAGCCTCGAACTCTTCGCCGCCGACGTGCTCCCGAGGCTGCGCCCGTCGGCCTGACGGGTTCAGCAGTGGTGGCGTCTCAGCAGAACTGACGGCGCGCCTCGCGTGGCTCGGGCGCAATCCGAAAGCGCGTGTTGCTCGGGGCCGACGTGAGGTTGTCGAGGAACTGACTCGCGCTGAGCGGCTTGGTGATGTGGCCCATGAAAGTGCTGAGCTCACCGCACCTGAGTGCCGTGCGGGCATCGTCGACTCGTTGGTCGAAGGTGTCGGTGCCGGGCCGGTCGATGCGCCGGGCGAGGAAGAACTTTGGGAGCACAAAGTCGCCCTCGGTCACCGGCGAACCTGGTGCCAGGGTCCGAGCGGGGATCCACGGGAAGGGCAACGGCTTCTCGTGCGCGATCGTCCCTCGGCGATCCAGCCGCAAGTGTGATGTGAACGCGTCACCCAGGCCGAGGAGGTCGAGGACGTAGGTATCAGATCCGAGGGCGTAGCTCTCCACGCCGATGCCGTAGTTCGCCACCACGGGATCATGCGGTGACGGCGTCCCCGGGAGTTTGTGCTCGAGGAAGTACACGCCGCGGCCGTCGAACCAGGTGCGGGTGGGCGAACCGGCTTGAAACCCGAAATCAGACACGGTGATCGCGTTGAGCGTGTCGGGTCCGAAGGCTCGCGGTTGATCGGCGCCGGAGCGCAGGCCGGCTATCGCGATCAAGGCCCACGGCATCACGGCGAGCGCACATACGGTCTCGCGACGGATCGGGATCACGGCCACCGGTGCGCAGATCATGAACAGCGATGGCAGCAGCAAGCGAGCCTGCATGAAGTCGCCCCCGACCCGCACGAGGTAGAGCGCGGTGACGAGCCCGAGCAGGAGGAAGGTCACGAGGACCAGTCGCGTCCGTCGAGTCTCGGGTCGAGCGCTGCCCCGCAGGAGGAGTGGGAGGTACGCGCCGACGCCGATGACGAGGAGCGGAACCCAGAGCCAGTACGGATTCACCGTCTCACGCAGGTAGGCCCAACCGGCCGACCAGTACGGACGGCTGGCTTCCTTCGCCAACGCAGAGTTCGGGAAGAGCGCGGCGTAGTAGCCCATCCGGAAGATCTCGTAGGCGACTGGCAGCGCGAACGCGACGGCGGCGAAACCAATCGATCGGAGCCATCGGCGGGGCGTCTCTCCGACGATCACCGCGACCACGAGGGCCACGCTGAGCAGCCCGAGTTCTGGCCGCACGAGCGGGCCGAGCCCGATCAGCATCGCCGTCCACCACGGAGCGCTGCGGTCACCGCGGGCCCAGACGGCGAGGGCGAGGAGGCAGCCACCGATCCACGCGAACGTGAGTCCGTTCTCGAGCCCGCTGGAGCTGAACTTCCACGTCGGCGCGATGGCCACGAGGACCAAGGCTCCGACAGGCGCCCACCAATCTTGGCTCGCCGCGCGGTCGTGGAGCCGGAGTGCGCCCATGCACGCGGCGGCGACGCCGCCCACGGTGAGCGTGATGCCGGTCAGGACCGCGATCCACTCGAGCCGCAGCGGAATCACGACGTCGGCGAGCCAAAGCATCCAGACCCAGAGGGGACTGGTCGAGGCTTCGACCCGTTCGCCGGCGTTGAACACCGGTCCGTGACCGTTGGCGATGTTGCGGACGACGCGCAGGTTGATGAAGCCGTCGTCGGACATCCAGCGGTATTGCCACGCGGCGATGGCGAGGATCACGAGCGGAACGAGGATGGCGAGCGCGCGCACGGCTCGGTCCCGACTCGAGCGATGCGGAGCCGCGGGGGAGGACGTCGGCGCGTCGGCAGGCGCAGGGGTCGGCGAGGTCATGCCGGGAAGAGCGCGAGCGCGAATCCGGCGATGGCGACGACGAACGTTCCCAGGCTCACGAGGCGGAACGCGTGCGCGTCGAGCACATCGCCCCGGTACCGAGCCCGAGTGCGCAGACGCGACGCACTCCACAGGCTCGCGATGAAGGCGACCGAGGCAATCGCCAAGACCAGCAACACGATTGCGTTGTTCCCTCGGTCGAGCGGCCAGATTCGGCGACCCAATGCGGCGATGGCGATGAAGAACGCCATGCCACTTCGATTCCAGGCGAGCACGGTGCGCTCCGGTGACAAACCGTCGTCGTCGGCGGCAATGGGAGAGGCCATCAAAGCAGTCACTCAGTTCTCGAAAGCGGCCAGGACGACGCCGATGATCGCAACGACACCGATCCCGATTGACAGCACCAGGGGCATCGGTGACCGGGGGAGCGGCTCGCCGCGACGCATGGCTGCCTGGTTGCTCTGCCAAAAGCGATAGCTGGTGAGTGCGAGCACGGCGCCGAGCGCGATGAGCGGTAGGCCGAGCATCCGCCGCCCGAACTCGACGTCGAACCTCGGCAGCAGCTGGGTTGCGGCCACGCCCGTGGCGATGAGCGCGAGCGCGGTGCGGTTCCATGCGAGGAACGTCCGCTCGTTCGCGTACGTGAAGCGAACGTCGGGCTCACGCTCGGCGGCAGGGGGTTCGGCGGAATGGGTCATGCGAGCTGCGGTTACCAGAGCTGGTCGGTATAGGTGTCCGTACCGGGGATCGTCTTGATGAACGGTGCGGCGTAGACCACCCGGCCACCGCCCTCGGCGAGATCGTCGGCGAACTTCTGGTACGCAGGCCAGTCCTCGAGTGGGTCTCGCTCACTCCAGCAGAGCAGCGTGACGCGTTCGGTTTCCGGGGTGAGCGGCACGTCCTTCGGCGCATTCGCGAGCAGCGGCACCGAGGTGAACGCCGTGACTTGGTCCGCCGGTGCCGCCGGCCGGGCCGTCACCCAGTCCACGAGCCACTTGGCGTCCGAACCTTCGGGGGGCTCGGCCATCATCACCACGAGGCCCGGGTAACCGCGGTCCAACGCGAGCTCGGCCGGAACGCCGTCGTCGTCCGCGTGGGCTTCACCCTTGAGCCGGTACATCGCGGTGTGCACGTGATCGCGATCTTCGAACATCCGGTCGTTGGCGTGGAGCCAGTTGACCTGGTCCGTTCCCCACTGGACCCACTCACCGAACTTGCCGGCGAGGATCCAATAGATCGCCACGTACGAGCCCTTGCTGAGGTCGGGCACCACGGTGGTGTCGGCCGGAAAACGAACCGCCTTGTGGTCCCGGGTCGCCACATAACGGGTGCCACTGATGGTCCACGCGCCGATCATGCAGCCGGCATAGAAGTGGTCCCGCTCGTACCAGCGGTTGTAGGCGACCTCGTGACCCTGGTGAGGTTCGACGATCGTGATCAACGCTCCGCCGAGCTTGATCGGCTTCAACCGCGTGTCGCCGGATCCCACTTCTTGAATCGTCATATCGGTTCAGTCCTTTTCTCGCAGCGCTCGGGCGAGCGCGGTCTTGTCCACTTTGTTGGTGGCGTTCAGGGGGAGGGCATCGACGATCACCAGATGTTCTGGTGCCTTGTAGTCCGCAATGTGGGCGCGACACCAGTCTTGGAGCTCCGCAAGATCGGGTGGTGAACTCGGGTCGGTCGCGACGACGAAGGCCGCGCCCCGTTCGCCGAGCAGGTCGTCCGGGTAACCGAGCACGGCAACGTGGGCCACACCGGGATGGGTCGCCAGGGTGGTCTCGACCTCGGCCGGATACACGTTGTAGCCACCGCGGATGTACATCTCCTTGAGCCGGCCGACGATCCGTAGGTTGGCATCAGGCCCGATCAATCCCAGATCGCCCGTGTGAAGCCAGCCGCCGCGGTCGATGGTGGCTGCAGTCGTTTCCCGGTCGTGCCAGTATTCGAGCATCATCGCCGGCGAGCGACAGATGATCTCGCCGATCTCGCCGTCGGACACGGGCAGCGCGTCGAGTGCACCGCTCGGCTCGACAATGCGAAGCTCGACGTCGGGTGCAGGTTGGCCGACGGTGGTCGCGATCGCTTCGTCGTCGTCGCCCATCACCGTGCTGGTGGTGACGCCCGCCTCGGTGCTGGTGTACCGAGTGATGACGGGGCACCGTAACAACTCCCGCATCCGGCGGATCAGGTCCGGCGCGATGGTGGCCCCGCCGGTCCCCACCACGCGCAGCGTCGAGCAATCGGTGATCGAGAGGTCCGGGTGGGCGAGGACCATTTCCCACTGGGTGGGAACGCCGGTGCCCATGGTGATGCGCTCGTCACGGATCAGCCGGAGCGTTTCGGATGCCGACCACGGTTCACCGGCGATCACGATCGTGGTGCCGTGCGTGAGCTCGTCCCACATGCGAGTCATGTAGCCCACATGGGCGAACGGGAGGACGACGAGTCGGCGGTCGCCGGGTTCGGTGAGTTGGCCGATGTTGGCGCTGATGGCGCGCATCCGCGTGTGGTCATAGACCGCGCCCTTCGGGATGCCGGTGGTGCCACTCGTCCAGACGATGCAGGCGGGATCGGTGGCGCGAATCTCCGGCAACTCCGCGTCGTCGAGCGCGGGCGTGCCGAATGCTTCCTTCAACTCGTCCACCGGAATCACCTGACCGGTGGGCGCGCCCTCCGGGACCAGGGCACCGTCGCCGACCACGGTGACCTTCGGTGTGGTGCGATCCAGGATGCTGCGCTGTTCGGACGCGCCCAACCGTCCGTTGATCGCCGAGGTGATCGCACCGGCGCGCAGCGCGCCCAGGTAGCACGCCGCGAACTTGATGGAACTCGGCAGCATCAAGCACACGACATCGCCGGGCTCGACACCGCGCTCGAGCAACGTCGCGGCGAACCCGTCGGCCACGCGATCAAGCCACGCGTAGGTGCTGCGCTTCTCTCCGTGGACGTAGGCCTCGCGTTCAGGATGTTGCTGCGCCGCCTGGCGGAGAAGCTCGGCGGTATGAATGGCCTCGGGCACAGAGCTCAGCTGCGGAGTTTGCTGAGCAGACGGAGGATCTCGAGGTAGAGCCACACCATCGTGACGGTCAGGCCGAACGCGCCGTACCACTCCATCTGCTTCGGTGCGTTGGCGAAGCTCAGCTGGCGGATCATCTCGAAATCGAGGAAGAGGTTGAGCGCGGCGACCACACAGATCACCACGCTGACTCCGATGCCGAGCGGGCTCGGTGAGTTCCAGAACGTGATGTCGGCGCCCACCAGGTTGAGCAGGAAGCCGGCGAGGTACATGACAAAGATCCCGGCCGTGGCCGCGATCACGACGAACGTGAACTTCTTCGTGACCTTGACGATCCCGGAGGAGAAGAGGAACAAGCAGATGAGAAAGACCGCGGCGGTGGCCAGGACGGCTTCGAGTGCGATGCCGCTCCACTGTGAGTCGTAGATCTTGGAGATGGCGCCCAGGAAGACGCCTTCGGCCACGGCGTAGAGCGGCGCGGTTACCGGTGCCAACTTCGGCCTGAAGATGGTGGCCATCGCCAGGCCGAGACCCGCGAGGAGCGCAATCCAGATCCAGCCGGGGAACCGCACGGTGCCGAAGGCCGGGACCTTCGTCTGGCTCCACGCGACGCCGGCTGCCGCAACGACGATCGCCCACAGGATGAACGTCTTGGCGAAGGTGCTGCCGGCCGTCATCGTGCGGACCGCAGGCCCGGGTGTGTGGATCGCCCCCGAGGCATCGGTCTGGGTGACGCCGCCAGTTTGGTCGGCGAGGGCCCAGCCGGGTTCGAACTCCTCGGCGGCTGCGCCGATGCGTTGGGGGGTCAGTACGGGGTTGGCCATGTCACGCTCCGTCGACGTTGGATCGGTGCGAACGGTAGCGGAGGAGGGGTCCCGACCGGTCGTCGCGCGAAATCTGACGAGGCGTTAGATTTCGCCGCTGTCGTTCGACGAACCAGGGGAGTATCGGTAATGGCGCGTTTCACGGACCGAGTCGCGATCGTGACCGGAGGGGGCTCCGGATTGGGGCGCGCCACGGCCAAGTTGTTCGCCGACGAAGGCGCCAAGGTCGCAGTCCTGGACCTCATGCAGGACACCGCCGAGGCGGCGGCCGCGGACATCACCGGCGCGGGCGGGACGGCGAAGGCGTATGCAGTCGACGTCAGCGATGCCGCATCGGTACACGCCGCGGTCGACGCGATCGCAACGGACCTCGGGCGGCCGCAAGTGTTGGTGAACTCAGCCGGTATCGGGGGCTTTGCGAAGAGTGAGGAGGAGTCGCCGGATCGGTGGGCATCCATCATCGGCGTCAATCTGACCGGTACGTTCCTCATGTGCCGATTCACACTTCCGTATTTGCTCGACGGTGGCGGAACGATCGTCAACATCGCATCGAACGCGGGCCTGATGGGCCAGCCCTATTCGGCGGCGTACTGCGCGTCGAAGGGTGGGGTCGTCAATCTCACGCGTGCGCTCGCGGTGGAGTATGTCGATGCGGGAGTGCGCGTGAACTGCGTGGCGCCGGGTGGGATGCGCACGCCCTTGACCAAGGGCTTCCGGCTTCCGGAAGGTGCGGACTTCGATGTGTTGCGCCCAGTCATGAGCCGAATCGGAGTTTCGGAACCCGAGGAGGTCGCTGAGTGCATCGCTTACGTCGCTTCCGACACGGCGAGATACATGATCGGATCGATCATCTCGATCGACGGGGGGCTGGTGACGTACGGGGGCGGATTCCCGAAACCGCCGACTTCACCGACGAGCCCCGCGTCAGCCGGCTGAAACGATGGCGCAACGACTGATCGGTTTCACGTCACTGTGGGATCTCGTCCAACAGCGAGCGGCTGACACACCCGACGCCCGCTTCGTCATCGACGAGAACGGGCGCACCCTGACCTTCGCCGAATATCGCGACGCGTGTCTGCCCGTCGCGGCGGCGTTGCACGAACGGGGCGTCGGCGAGGGTGACGTGGTCTCGTGGCAACTCCCCACCTGGATCGAGGCGATGGTGCTCGTCGGTGCGCTGGCGCGGCTCGGCGCAGTACAGAACCCGATCCTCCCGATCTATCGCGAACGTGAAGTCGGCTTCGTGGTGCGTCAGGCGGGCGCCAAGCTCCTCATCGTTCCCGGCGAATGGCGAGCCTTCAACTTCACTTCCATGGCGCAGGGAATCGCCGCCGTGGCCGGACTCGAAGTGCTCACGCTGAACCGGGGCGACTCATTGACCGGCGATGTCTCGGCGTTGCCCCCGGTGCCTGCTGGTGGCGAGCCGTTCGAGCCGGGAGTGCGCCACGACGGACCGCTCCGTTGGCTCTTCTACACGTCCGGCACGACCGCCGATCCGAAGGGCGCGCGCCACACCGACAACACGGTGGCGGCATCGGGGTACGCGATGGTCGACTCATTCGACCTCGTCCCCGAGGACCGCAACGGCTTGGTCTTTCCCTTCACCCACATCGGCGGCATCGGCTGGTTGTTCTCGGGTCTTATGGCCGGCTCGTCCCACGTGATCGTCGAAGGCTTCATCCCGGACCAGACCATCCCGGTGCTCGAACGCGAGCGGGTGACCATCGCGGGCGCCGGAACGGCTTTCCACCTCGCGTACCTTACGGCGCAGCGCGCCGCACCGGACCGCAAGCTGTTCCCCGAGACGCGTGTCTTTGTCGGCGGCGGCGCAGCCAAGCCTCCGCAACTCCATTACGAGGTGAAGGAAGAACTCGGTGGTATCGGTATCTCGTCGGGCTACGGCCTGACCGAGTGTCCGATCGTCTCGATCGCGTACGTCGACGCTACCGACGAGCAACTCGCGAATACCGAAGGGCGGCTCGGGCTCGGCGTCGAGGTCAAGGTCGTCGCACTCGACGGTACCATTGCGGCGCGTGGCGAAGAGGGTGAGCTGCGGGTGAGGGGTCCCAACCTCTGTCTTGGCTACACGGATCCCGAACTCGACGTAGAGGGCTTCGACGAGGACGGCTATTTCCGCAGTGGTGACCTCGGCATCGTGCGTGAGGACGACCACGTGTTGATCACCGGCCGGCTCAAGGACGTGATCATCCGCAAGGGCGAGAACATCTCCGCCAAAGAGGTGGAGGACTTGCTGTTCACGCACCCGAAGGTGGCCGACGCCGCCGTCATCGGTCTGCCGGACGCGGCGTCCGGTGAACGGGCCTGCGCCATCGTGGTGGCGGCCGACCCCGCGGATCCCCCGACGCTGCCCGAGCTGTTCGAGTTCTGCAAAACGGACGGTCTCATGGTGCAGAAGATTCCCGAGCAGCTCGAGATCGTCGACGTGCTGCCGCGCAACCCCACCGGCAAGGTGCTCAAGCACGAACTCCGCAAGGTCTACGCGGACTGATCGATGCCCCTCGACGCCGACCAAGCCGCGCTCGCCGCCCGCGTCTCCAACTGGGGTCGTTGGGGAGCCGAGGATCAGCGCGGCACACTGAACTTGATTGATGCCGCGGCCGCGGTGCGGGGAGCTCGTGCCGTCCGGCGCGGCGTGTCCTTCTCGCTCTCGATTCCGATGGACGAGCACGGTCCGCAGACCGGACGGATCCTCGGCCGCAAGAATCCCACGCTCACGATGCTGCAAGCGTCCTTCGCGTTCAGCGGTGACGCGCGAGATTTCGCCACCAGCGACGACGAAGTGGTGACCGGCACCCAGTCCGCCACCCACTGGGACGCGCTTGCGCACGCCGGGTACGACGGCAAGCTCTACAACGACATCTCCTCTGACGTGATCACGATGGACGGCGGCGCGAGCAAGCTCGGGATCGAGCACTTCGGTCCGCTCGTCACCCGGGGGTTGCTCTGTGATGTCGCCCGTCTCAAGGGTGTCGACTACTTCAACGAGCCGTACGCCGTCACCGGCGCGGATCTGGATGCGTGTCTCTCCTCCGGGTCGTTGCGCGCCGAGCCCGGTGACGTCGTGTTGGTGCGGACCGGGCAAATGCATTGGCTGCGGGTCGGCGACCGGAATCGGTACGCAGACATCTCACCGGGTATCGGGTTGGATGCCGTCGAGTGGTTGCACGACCACGACATCGCAGCGATTGCGAACGACACCCACGTGTTCGAGCCGTATCCGTGTCCGGGAGCGAATCCGTATCTCTTCCCTACGCACATGATCGAACTCCGAGACGTCGGGATGCCCCAAGGTCAGCAGTGGGATCTCGACGAGTTGGCCGAAGACTGCGCAGCCGACGGCGTCTATGAGTTCCTCCTCGCCGCGACGCCCCTCCCCATCACCCACGCGTGCGGCGGCCTCGTCGCGCCGACTGCGACGAAGTGATGCACACATATCTGGTGACGGGCGCGGCTTCTGGTCTGGGGGCGGCGGTGACTGCGCGTCTGCGAGGACGTGGCGATCGAGTCGTCACGGTGGACCTGCACGACTCCGAAGTCAACGCGGATCTCGGAACCGTCGACGGCCGGACGCGCGCCGTGAGTGAGTCGCTGGCGTTGGTCGGCGATTCTCTTGACGGCCTGGTGCCCTGTGCCGGCCTCGGTCCGCAAGTGCCCGACCATGCGCTCATAGCGTCGGTGAACTATTTCGGGGTGGTGGCTTTCCTCGACGGGTGTCTCGACGCATTGGCTCAGGGGACTGCGCCCGCAACCGTCGCCATCTCGTCCAACTCCACCACTATCGACCCGACCGTCAAACCCGAGCTCGTCGCGGCCTTCATGGAGGGCGACGAGGCCGGCGCTCGATCGCTCGCATCCGACCTTCCCGGCAACACCGTGTACGCCTCCAGCAAGGTCGCCATCGCACGGGCCGTCCGCCACCGAGTGAGCGAGTGGGGTGCGCGGGGCGTGCGCATCAACGCCGTCGCCCCCGGTCCGTTCCGGTCGCCGCTGTTGCAACAAGGGCTCGACGACCCGGTGTTCGGTCCACTCATCGAGTCGCTCCCGGTGCCCACTGGTGAGATCGGGTCCGCGGACGAGATTGCATCGGTGATCGAGTTCCTGCTGTCGCCCGCCGCGTCGTACGTGCACGGATCGATCCTCTTCGTCGACGGCGGCATCGACGCGCTGCTCCGCGCCGACGCCATCTGAGGTGCAGAGATGACCGAGTTCTACGGTGCCGAGCAGGCGGCGATGCACCACACGTGCTTCGGTGATCTGGCGGCCGATGCGGCCGTGCTCGTGGTCGAGCGCCTCAGTGCCGCTGGTCTGTCCGAGGGACGCGTCACCGATCTCGGTTGCGGATCGGGGATCCTCTCCGCCGCGCTGATCGACGCCGGATACACCGTCGACGGCATCGATCTCTCGGCCGACATGATCGAACTGGCGCGGACGAACGCGCCAACCGGGGAGTTCACCGTCGGATCCGTGCATGACGCTGCGATCCGCTCGTCGGTCGCAGTCACGGCAACCGGTGAAGTCCTGAACTACGCCGTCGACCCTCGTGCCGGTCTCGATGCGCTGACGTCGGTTGCCGCCCGGGCGTTCGACGCGCTCGCGCCGGGCGGTGTCTTCGCATTCGACATCTCGACACCCGGACGCAACCTCGGCGCCAATGTCCGTCATGTCTTCCACGATCGAGACACCTGGTTGCTCGGCATGCACGCCACCGAGACCGACCACCGGTTGGAGCGGCGCATCGTCATCCTCAGCCGAGAGGCCGACGGCCGCTACCGCCGGGTTGATGAGCACTACGAGTTGGTTCTTTACGACGTGGATGCCGTCACGGACGCGCTCGAAACCGTCGGGTTCGGCGCGGAGGTCCGCCCATCCTTCACCCAGGCCACTGCATCGCAACCGCCATCCGGTTGGGCCGTCTTCGTCGGGACCAAGCCCCGCGACTGAACTCGTGCCAGCTACGCATCGCGGTGGCCGCGCCACAAGCCTCAGCGATTTTACGGTCGGACCGGTCTCCCGCTCGTAATCACTCCGTTCACGGGCCGCTCGGGCCACGGGCGAGCGGAATCGTGTGAGCGCGAGGCTCTTATCCGCCCGCCCTCTCAGCCGGCGAGTCGACGGCGATACAGCGCCAATCGAGCAAAGTTGGGGAGTTGTCCTTGCTGTCTGAGCAGGCTCGCGACCTCAGGCGACCGTTGCTTGGCGGCCGCGATCTTGGCGAGACTCGAATCCGGCCCGAGGCCGGCGACCTCACACGTCTCGCCCGGCTCGGTCCACCCGCGCTCGTACGCGGCTTTGCTCATGTGAACGACCACCATCGCGAGCGGTCGCGAACCGGTGGAACGCTCCGGACCGGTCCTGGCCATCACGGACTGCTCACACAGGCGCACCATCGCATCGAACGCAACGGCATCGGGATGTTCCGGGCGGTCGCTCTTGCGGTTGTCTTCGAAGAGGTCGCGTTCGTATGGTTCGAGCGCGGCCATCATCTGGGCGGTGCGGTCCAGTGGTCCGCGGATCTCGATGCTTCCGGACCCGTCGGCGAGGCGACGGTGACGCAATGACCGTGCGGCTCGGATTCGTTCGTACTGCTCGATCTCGGAGTCCCGAGACGCAGCCGCTGCGGCGACGCGGTCACATTCGCTCTTCAACCCGCGCACCCCGGCGGTCTTGGCGGTCTCGAGCAGCGAGGTCTCGGCAGTCGGGTCCGCGTGCGCGGCGGCCGAGATCGCGTCGGCTTGGGTCGGGGACAGGTCCCCGGCGCGCAGCGCATCGGAGGATGCCGGCAGGGAGCGCAGTCGGCGTGCCGTTGCCGACGTACCTCGCGCCGAGCCGACAGTGGTGCCGGAGATGGACACAAGCCATGCCTCGATGTCACGAAAGCTCCCGTCGCCAACCCACGCGCCGGTCTGGTCGAGGCGGCCAACCGCGAGGAGCTTTCCGGCTGCGGCGAGCTTCTCGAGCCCCACGAAGCCTTCGACCGCGGTACGAGCGTCGGGGCCTGATAGCCGATCGGCATCAAACCGGCCAACGAGCGAACGGGCGCACTCGACGATTGAGCGCAGTTCTGTGAGCACGCGCGTACTTCCCCGAGAATCGCATGACTGTGATGTCCATCGGGGAAGTGATGGTGGTGCGAAGAACAACATCATTGTAACTGCGAACGCGCGTTCGTGTCAAGTGAAATCGAGGTTCCGCTGATCCTCATCCCGGGACCAAGTGACGTGTCGCTTGGGTGAGCGGGGGTGATGTTGCTGGCGGCCGGGGCTTCGGAGCGACATCTTGTCGAGCGCTCACTCGCGTGACAGGATCCGGAAGAGCAGATTGCCAGACGAGAGGGCTGATCATGGCGGAGTTCCCGGCGATTGGTCATGTCGCCTTAACGGTCCGTGATCTTGGAACGAGTGTCCCGTGGTACCGGGCGCTGGTCGGCGCTGATCCGGTCATGGACGAGGATACGGGAGCGTTTCACCACACGGTCTTCTTGGTTGGGGGAACCTTGCTCGGGCTGCACCAGTTCAGCGACCGGCCAGTGGACAGCGCGTTCAGCGAGTTCCACGCGGGTCTGGACCACCTGGCGTTCGGCTGCACGACGCGAAACGAACTCGAAGAGTGGCAGCAACGCCTCGATGAGCTCGGGATCGCTCACGGCGGGATCGTGGACGCTCCCTACGGTTCAGGATTGTCGTTCCGAGACCCCGACAACATCGCGTTGGAGTTCTTCGCTCCACCCGGGTGATGGGGGCGCGACGAGGGGTTCTGGAATCGCGTGTCCTGCTGAAGAAATCGGGCTGACGGCCGCCTGAGGTAGCC